>WJMD01000118.1 GCA_014728125.1 Candidatus Effluviviaceae Genus V sp. | reverse complement strand
CACGCCCTCGCCTGCGTCGACGAGATCGGTGCGGACGGAGCATACTACGAGGGCGCCTACACGACGTCGGTCGTGGGGATGGGGTTCCGGGAGGCGTGCTGGCTGTGGGGCGTGGCGACGGACGAGGACCCGTTCGAGACGAGCAGCCACCTCCAGAACATGGCCACCTACTATCTCTACGAGACGTTCGCGCGCAGGTCGTACTCGCTCGGGGGCTCGAAGCAGGGCGATACCGAGACGCACACGATCCCCGCGGCATCGACACGCGTACTCCTACACAACCTCGCGACCCGCTACGGCGACGGACGCGCGAAGTGGCTGGCCGAGGAGATCGAGTCGCAGGGCCTCGGCTACATCAACCGCCCGGAGCGCTGGCGTCTGCTCATCTATGAGGATCCCGACCTGGCGCCGCAGTCCCCGGCGGGGCTTCCGACATCACACTTCTTCGACACGATGGGGATCGTCTACATGCGTTCGGGCTGGGACCTCTCGGAGTCCTCGACCGACGTCTACGGGGTTTTCCGCTGCGAGACGATGCCGGCCGGTCACACCAACGCGCACCAGAACCACCTTCTCATCGCTCGGGGCGGAGACGTGCTGGCTATCGACTCGGGGACGTACGACGGCGGAACGTCGTCGCACCACAACAACTACTTCGAACGCACCGTGGCGCACAACACGGTCACTGTCTACGACCCGGGTGAGACCACCTTCGGTTCGTATGTGAACGACGGCGGGCAGATCCCGGTCAACGCATACGACTACCCGGTCCACTACGGAGACGCGACGAGTCCCGAGAATTTCCGGGGGGAGATCGTCGCCTACAGCGACAGCGAGAACTACACCTACATGAAGGGCGACGCGACGGCGGCGTACGCCTCGTCGAAGGTTGAGCTCTTCACGCGCGAGATCGTCTACCTGAAGCCGGACATCTTCGTCGTGCTCGACAGGGTCCGGGCGACCTCGCCGTCGTTCACGAAGCGGTGGTTGATGCACTGCTTCAATGAACCGGCCGTCTCCGGGAACTCGGCGACCATCACGGAGGGCAGCTCGCGCCTCTCCGTGACCTCGCTCCTGCCTCCGGCGGCGTCGATCGTGAAGATCGGCGGCCCCGGCCGCCAGTTCGAGGTCAACGGGACGAACTACCCGCCGGCCGGCGGGTGGGAGACGGAGATGGGCGCCTGGCGCATCGAGGTCACGCCGCAGACGAACGAGGAGGAACACGTCTTTCTGACGGTGCTCCAGGTCGGTGCGGCTTCCGCGCAGCCCGAAAACGTCGCGCTCGTCGAGGGCGAGGAGATGATCGGAGCGCGGATCGGTTCCGACGTCGTGATGTTCAGCGCGACCGGAGCGTCCGTCGAATCCGAGACCTACGAGTACTAAGAGAGAGGCCATGAGAGTCGCGTTCCTCGCGGACGCCAATGCGATCAACACGAAGAGCTGGGTCGACTTCTACGCGGCCGAGCTCGGGCACGACGTCCACGTCGTGTCGGTCAACCAGCGCGGGACGTTCGTCGACGGCGTGACGCTCCACTCGCTCGGCAGCCCGGAAGGGACGCACTCGCTGTCGGGGAAGCTGGCGTATCTGATGCGCGCGGGCCAGATAGCCCGCATCGTCCGGAGGATCGAGCCCGACCTGATCATCGGCTACAGGGTCGCCAGCTACGGCTACCTCGCAGCGCGAACGGGTTTCCATCCGCTCGTGGTGGCCGCGCAGGGGCAGCGCATCGTCGTGCCCGAGGGCTCGTGGCCCAAGCGGATGGCGGCGACGAAGGCGGTCCGGGAGGCCGATCTGATCAACTCGTGGGCCCCGCACATGACCGCGAGGCTCGTCGAGCTGGGGGCCGATCCGGAGAGGATCCTGACGTGTCCTCGCGGCATCGACCTCGATCTCTTCGCCGCGAGGGAGGAGACCGACCGGGAGATCGACGTCGTGACGACGAGGAGCCTCCACCGCTGGTATCACCTGGACGTGGTCGTCGGCGCCGTCGCACGCCTGGCGGAGGGCCGCGCGATCAGGGCGGTGCTGGCCGGCGAGGGGGATGAACGTGAGGAGCTTCTCGCGCTCGCCGAGAGACTCGGCGTCGCCGGGGGCGTGTCGCTGCCGGGTCCGGTGTCGTACGAGGAGCTTCCCGGTCTCCTGGCACGGAGTCGGGTCTACGTCTCCCCGGTGCCGTCGGACGGCGTGTCGGCGTCGCTTCTCGAGGCGATGGCGACGGGGGTCTTCCCGATCGTTCGGGACATCGAGGCGAACCGGCTGTGGATCGAGAACGGGAGCAACGGTTTTCTCGTCGCGGGCGATGATGTGGCCGACTACGCGGAGGCCATCGAGCGCGCTCTCTCGGACGACGGGCACAGAGCGAAGGCGGCGGAGCTGAACCGGTCCATCGTCGAGGAGCGCGGAGACATCCGGAAGAACCTCGGACGCATCGCGTGCGCGCACGAGGAGCTGGTCGCATCGTACAGGGGGAGAGGGTCGTGTTGAGCGGCTTCGCCGAGAAGGTCTACAGGCGCGCCCCCGTGGGCATCCAGAACCTGCTGGTCTCGGAGTACGGCAGACGCATCAGGCGCGAACGCTTCGGTGACGGTTTCGAGGAGGCGGCACGCTTCCTGGAGCGCTCGGAGCGTCTCGACCCGGAGGAGCATCGGGCGTACCAGGACGAACGCGTCGCGTCGCTCGTGCGCCACGCGTACGAGACGGTCCCGTACTATCGCGATGTGATGGACGACGAGGGGCTCGTCCCGGCGGATGTCACGTGCGTCGACGACCTCTCGAAGCTGCCTCTGCTGACGAGGGAGACGGTCATCAGGGAGCGCGAAGGACTCGTCTCGACGGCGGTGAACCGCGGGAGGCTCCGGTTCGCGGCCACCTCCGGCACCACGGGGTATCCTGTGTCGGTCTACTGGGACAGGCGCGTCATCGTGATGAACAACGCCTGCAGCTGGCGCGCGTGGAACTGGGCCGGCTTCTCGTTCGGCAGGCCGTTCGCCACGCTGATGGGGGAGGCGGTCGTGCCGCTTGGCCAGAGGCGGCCGCCCTACTGGCGGTACAACAGCGCATGGAACCAGTACATCTTCTCCTCCTACCACCTGGACGAGGCGTCGGTCGGGCACTACCTCGATGCGCTCCGCCGGCTGGGCGTCGAGGCGCTCGCGGCTTACCCGTCAAGCGCCTACCTGCTGGCCCGCTACATGGAGGAGCGGGACGAGCGACTCCCGCTCACGTGCGTCGTGACCTCCTCCGAGCCTCTCCTCCCGGTGGAGCGTGGGATCATCGAGGACCGCTTCGACTGCCGCGTGTTCGACACCTACGGGCAGGCCGAGCGCGTGGCGTTCTCGAGCGAGTGCGAGGAGCACAACGGCCACCACGTCTTCCCGGAGTACGGCGTCCTCGAGATCCTGGGTGTGGACGGCCGGCCGGTCGCACCCGGTGAGCACGGGCAGATCGTCGCGACAGGGCTTCACAACGAGGCCATGCCGCTCATTCGCTACGCGACCGGCGACACGGCTGCGGAACGGACCGGACGGTGCCCGTGCGGCCGTACGCTTCCCATGATCGCCGGGATCACGGGCAAGGCCGAGGACATCGTCGTGCTGCCGGGCGACAGGATGATCCCGGGTCCGCTCCTGAGCTACGCGTTCAAGGGGGTGCCCGGCATCATCAGATCCCAGATCGTACAGCACGACCCGTCGGAGGTGACCGTCCGGATCGTCCCGGACGCGTCGTTCGATGCCGCCGCCGAGACCACGCTCACGCGCGAGCTCGGACGCCGGCTGGGAAGGGACGTCTCCGTCGGGATCGAGAGGGTCAGTGAGATACCGTTCTCTTCGAGGGGGAAGTTCAGATGGGTCGTCTCGACGGTCCCGCTCAAGTGGGGCGACGTCAGCACGGCCAATCTCTACACGGAGGAGGAAACGTCCGCGGGGAGCTAGGATGAGGCGGACGCGCGACCGATGGCGAGAACCGTGCTGCATGTGATCCAGTCGCTCGAGGCGGGCGGAGCTGAGCGCGTCGTGGTCGAGTACGCGCTCGCTCACGATCCCGAGCGCTGTTCGCCGGTCGTCTGCACCATCCGGGGCGGAGGGCCGCTCGAGGACGTGCTCAGAAGCCGCGGGGTCCCGGTCCACGTGCTCGGAAGACCCGGGCGCATGAACCCGACTCCGCTCGTGAGGCTCGCGCGGCTCGTGAGAACACACAGGCCGGCGGTCGTCCACGGCCACAACTTCGCAGGGACATCGCTGGCCGCGGCCGCGGCCATGGTCGCAGGCGCCGACGGTGTGGTCCGGACCGAGCACAACGTCGTGGTCTCGAACTCGCGGCTCAGGAGGACGGTCAGCAGGCTGTCCTCGCTCAGGGAAGACGCCCAGATCGCCGTGTCCGATTGTGTGAGACGTTCCCATCTCGCCGACGGCAGGATCGGTCACCGGCGCTTCGTCACCATATGGAACGGGATCGACGACTCCAGACTCCGGGAGGCTCGGGGAGAAGCAGCGCTCCGTGCAGAGCTCGGGGTAGCGGACGACGGACTGCTCTATCTGTCGGTCGGCAGTCTGACGCGACAGAAGAACCAGTCGCTCCTCATCGAGGCCGCCGCGCTGATGGACGATCCGCGCGTCGTGCTCGCCATCGCCGGCAAGGGCCCCCTCCGCGACGAGCTCGAGAAGACGATCCGCGCGCGAGGGCTCGAGCATCGCGTTCTCCTGCTGGGCCGCCGCCTGGACGTGCCCGAGCTTCTGTCGGCCGCGGACGCCTTCGTGTTGTCGTCGGTCTACGAAGGGCTTCCCATCACGGTTCTCGAGGCGATGGCGGCAGGCGTGCCGTGCATCGTGTCCCGGGTCGGAGGGACGCCCGAGGTCATATCGGACGGTGAGAGCGGGGTTCTCGTTCCGCCCGACGACGCGGAAGCTCTGGCCGCTGCGATGCAGCGGCTGGCCGGGGACGACGCACTGAGGGAGCGGCTCTCTGCGGGAGCACGGCGGGTATTCGAGAGGGCCTTCGATGCGAAACACATGGTGGGCAGGACCGAGGCGCTCTACGACCTGTCCTGCGCCGGCCGAGCAGACCTCGCGACGGGCGACCGGCTCAAGGTCGTGTTCGTCATCGGACAGCTCGGGTTCGGGGGGACGGAGCGGCAGCTCGTCGACCTCGCGACGAGGCTGGACCGCGACCGGTTCGAGCCCGTCGTCTGTTCGCTGACCGAGAGGGGCCCGATGGCCCAGGAACTCGACGCGGCGGGCGTCCGCGTCGTCGCTCTCGAGAAGCGTCCCGGCGTGGCGTCGGGGACACTGGCACGGTTGACGTCGTTCCTGAGAGCCGAGCGTCCGGCGCTCCTCCACACGTTCCTCTTCTCTGCCAACTGGCGCGGGGTCGTCGCCGGGAGAGTGGCGCGCGTTCCCGTGGTGGTGACGTCCTACAGGAACGTGGACATCCACGGGAGACGGCCTCTGCTCTTCGTCGAGCGGGCCCTCTCCGGCATGCCCGACTACGTCACCGCCAACGCGAAGGCCGTCGGGCGGCACGTGGAGAAAGCACACGGGATCGACGCCGACCGGATCCGCGTCATCTACAACGGCGTGGACTTCGAGAGGCTCCGCCCGCGCGACGCGGGTCATGCGAGGCGGGCCGGGAAGACCGTGGTCATGATCGCGAGCCTGACCCCGAAGAAGGACCCTCTCGCTTTCGTCGAGGTGGCGTCGTCCGTGGCCGACCGGTGCGCCGACGTGACCTTCGATGTCGTCGGCGACGGACCGCTCCGCGGTTCGATGGAGGAGCTGGCCCGCTCGAAGGGGCTCGGCGACAGACTGCGCCTCCTGGGCCAGACGAAAGACGTCGCCTCGGTTCTGGCCGCGGCCGACGTTTCCGTGCTGACGTCGCTCAAGGAGGGATGCTCCAACGTCCTGCTCGAGTCGATGGCCGTCGGCGTGCCGGTCGTCGTGACCGACGTCGGAGGCAATCCGGAGCTCGTCGAGGACGGGGCGACCGGCTTTGTCGTGCCGCCCGGAGACCCGGTGGCGCTGGCCGACAGGGTCGTCGACATTCTGAACGACGAGACGCTGGCCTCGAGCATGGGGGAGGCCGCGCGGCGTCGGGCCAGAAGGGAGTTCTCGACCGAGCGGATGGTCGAGCGGACGACCGAGTTCTACCGTGACGCGATCGGCAGGTCGGTTCCCGGCCTGATCGAGTGGGTCGACACGGGCGCCGCCCGGCGCGGGGCCGTGCAAGCGAAGCGGGGTGACGATGCCGGGCGCCGGTAGTCCCATCAGATGCATGGGCCGGGCGATCAGGAACTCAGCCCCGGTCGTGAGCTTCCTGAGGACCCTGCCGTCGGCCGGGGGGATGGTGCTCAGGTACCACTCGGTCAACGACGACCCGGCGTGGCGACGCGAGTACATCCAGTCGAGCCTCGTCGTTCACCCGGAGGTCTTCGACCGGCAGATCGCGTACCTCGCGTCGGTCTACGAGATTGTGCCGCTCGACGCCATCGTCAACTGTGTGCGCGAGGGCAGGAGACCGCCGATGCGCTGGACAGCTATCACGTTCGACGACGGCTACGAGGACAACGCGCGTCTGGCGACCCCGATCCTCGCGAAGCACGGTGCGACGGCCACGTTCTATATCACGAGCGGCGCCGTGGGGGACGAGGAACTGATGTGGACCGTTCGCCTCAGACGTGCCATCATGCGGTGCGGTCGAGACACGATCGAACTCCCGTTCCTCGACTCCCGCTCCGTCGACCTCAGGACCGACAGAACGCGCGAGAGGGCCATCAAGATGCTGACCGGCATCCTGAAGCGCTCGACCCGGGACGAGCTGCGGTCGTTCATGCAGCAGATCGTCGAGGCATGCGGGGGCGGTGTGCCGCCGGACCGCCCCGTCATGATGTCCTGGGACCAGATCCGTCAGGTGCGGGACGCGGGCATGACCATCGGCGGGCACACGGTCCACCATTACAACCTTCCATGTCAGTCGGACGAGATCGTCCGGAGCGAGATCGAGGCCTCCAAGAGGGCGCTCGAGGATGCGCTCGGAGAGGAGGTCCGGCACTTCGCGTATCCGAACGGAAGGACGAGCCGCCACTTCGACATCCGTTCGGCGAGGGCGGCGGCCCGGGCGGGCTACCGCTCGGCCGTCACGTCGCTCAACGGCCCTGCGTCGCCGCTGCATTCGCCCTACTGCATCCCGCGCCTGGGCATTGTCCCGCGGGACGCGGCTCTGGGACGGCTGGCCGCCGATATCGAGTACGGGCGTCGCCTGCGGCTCGACCACCCGTGCGCGAACCGGATCTCGGCCGCCGGCGATCTCATGGAGACCGACGACACGGGGGGCCCGCGCGACAGGGGAGTCCGAGGGTGATGACGCGAGCGCCTCGTAGAGACCGGCCGGCGAGGGTCGCATTCTGGGCCGGATCCTTCGAACGGGCGGGCACCCAGCGGTTTCTCGTTGAGACGCTCAGGAGGATCGACCGCGGGCGCTTCGACCCCCTTGTCCTCTCGACGGTGAAGACCGGAGCGCTCCTCGCGGACATCGAAGCGCTCGGCATCGGGGTCCACGAGTTCCGGACGGGCGCCTCACTTCTGAGTCCTCGAACGGTCTCCGGGTTGGCCGGTGCCGCGCACCTGCTCAGGAGGGAACGGGTCGATGTCCTGAGCTGTCTGCTCGGCATCACGACGCTCTTCGGGCCCGTCGTCGGTCGGCTCGCCGGCGTGCCGGTGGTCGTCAACAACCAGCGCAACCTGGGATACTGGCTGCGCGGCGGCTACCGTGAGCGGGCCTACGCGTTCAACAATCGTCGCCTCGTCGACGCCGTGCTGGTCAACAGCGGCGCGGCCGCCTCCGAACTCGAACGGCGTTTCTCCACCCCAGCTCGGAAGATCCGCAACATCGGAGCTGGGGTCGACACGGCGCTGATCGGTGAGGCCCGCCCGGCCGATGAGCTCGTGCGGGAGCTCGGATTCGACGGCGCGAAGCTCGTCGGCTGCGTGGGGAAGTTCACGGAGGTCAAGGGACACGAGCACTTCGTCCGCGCCGCGGCGGAGGTTCACCGCAAGCGGCCTGACACCCGCTTCGTGCTGGTGGGAGACGGCCCCGGGCGCGGCATGCTGGAGCACGTGGTGGACGAGCTGGGACTTCGGGGAGCGGCCGCGTTCACGGGCGCGCGGGGCGACGTGCCGGCGGTTCTCAAGACGCTGGACGTGTTCGTCCTGCCGTCGATCTCCGAGGGACTGCCGAACGTCGTGCTCGAGGCGATGGCGGCCGGGAGGCCTGTCGTCGCCAGCCGAGTCGGCGGGGTCCCCGAGGTCGTCGAGAACGGCCGGAACGGGGTCCTGGTTCCGCCGGGTGACCACATGGCGATGGCCCGGGCGGTCCTCGAGCTTCTCGACGCTCCCGAGACGGCGCGCGCGATGGGACGTTCGGGAGAGAGTGTGGCGCGCGAACGCTACGACATCGGAGTCGTCGTGAGGCGGCTCGAGGATGTCTTCGAAGAGCTCCTCTCCGCGGGAGGGGAAAGGTGAGCACGGGACGCGGCATGCGGGTTCTCTTCATGACGCAGTACTTCCCGCCCGAGACGGGCGCTGCGCCGCAGCGTGCGTACCACTTCGCTCTCGACCTCGTGCGTGCCGGTCACGACGTGACTGTCGTCACGGGCATGCCGAACCATCCGAGCGGCGTCAAGCACCGGGCGTACGGACGCCGCCTGTTCGCCCGGGAGTCGCGGGACGGGATCAGGATCATCCGCTCCTATCTCTACGCCACGCCGAGGAAGACGTTCGCGACGCGCATGCTCAACCAGATCTCATTCATGGTGAGCTCGGTTCTGGCCGCGCTCTTCACACGGCGGGTCGACGCCGTCGTGGTCACATCTCCGCCGCTCTTCCTCGGGCTCTCGGCGTGGCTCGTGTCGCTCGAGAAGAGGGTGCCGTTCGTTCTCGATGTCCGCGACTACTGGCCGTACGCCGCCGTCGAGCTCGGGCAGCTCACGAACCCGCGCGTCATCGCGATGGCGCGGGGGCTCGAGTCGTTCCTCTATCGAAGAGCCGCGCGGATCGTCGCGGTCACACCGGGCATGATCGACCTCATGGTGGAGCGCGGCATCCCCAGACACCGCATCGTGCTCATCACGAACGGCGCCGATACCGATCTCTTCGCCCCGAACCCGGGGGCGAAGCCGGGGAACGGCAGCTTCACCGTCCTCTACAGCGGGACGCACGGGCTCGTTCACGGCATGGACGCCATCATCGACGCCGCGGAGATCCTCAGGCGCAAGGCGGAGGTCCGTATCCTCATGGTCGGCGACGGGGTTGCGAAGGACGATCTCGTCGAGGAGTCCCGGAGGCGCGGGCTCGATAACGTGTCGTTCCGTCCGAGCGAGGACCCCGAGGCACTGGTCGGCACCATCCGGGGCGCCGACCTCTGTCTGGCGACCACGACGGCCGGCAGCTTCGGCGGCGGCACGATCCCCGTCAAACTCTTCGACTACATGGCGTGCGCCCGGCCTATCGTCGCCGCGGTCTCCGGCGACGCGGCAGACGTCGTGCGGGAGGCCGGCAGCGGCGTCGTCGTCGAGCCCGGAGACGGCGAGGGGATAGCGAATGCCGTCCTCGGTCTCATCGGCGACGAGGAGCGGCGCGACCGTATGGGCAGGAGCGGACGCGAGTACGTGATGACGCACTACTCACGACGCGAGCTCGCCGCCCGTATGACGAGCATTCTGGAGGAGACCGTCGACGCGGAGAGGGCGGTCGGCGGAGGCCGCGTGGGCTTCCGGGCATACCTCTCGGCCAAATACGTTCTCGATGCCGTCTGCGCGGCCGTCGCCGTCGTCGTGCTGTCGCCGGTGTTCGCCGCGATCGCGCTCGCCATCCGGCTGGACTCCCACGGGGGCGCGATCTACCGGCAGCAGAGGATCGGCGTTCACTCGCTCGAGTTCACGATCCTCAAGTTCCGCACGATGCAGATCGATGCGCCCGAGATCGCCACCGACCTGATGCTCGAGGAGGACCGGGACTACACGACGCGCGTCGGCAGGATCCTGAGGAAGACGAGCCTCGACGAGCTGCCGAACCTGCTCAATATCCTGCGGGGCGAGATGAGCTTCGTAGGGCCGAGGCCCGCCCTCTACAACCAGCACGAACTCATCGAGATGCGGCGGCGCGTCCGTGCCGATCTCATGCGTCCGGGCCTGACCGGCTGGGCGCAGATCAACGGGCGCGACGAGATCTCGCTCGACGAGAAGGTACGGCTCGACGGCTTCTACGTTCGCAACTGCTCGATCCTGCTCGACGTCCGGATCCTGTTCCGCACGTTCTCCGCCATGACGCGGGGGCAGGGGGACGTTCCCGACGTGCGGAGCGACGACGGCACTGCTCGAGACGACACGGTCCGGCGGCGGAGCACCCGGGAGGCGACGTGAGCACGACGGAAGACGGACGACAGCGGGGGAACGGACGCATGCCCGGGCCGGCGACGGGTCTCGTCGTCGGCGCGGTCGTCGTGCTCGTCTACCTCATCTACGGCGACGCCCTGCGCACGCTCTGGCTGACCTGGCAGACGAACGCGAACTACTCCCACGGCATGCTCATCCCGCCCATCGCGGCGTTCCTCTTCTGGGTCGAGCGTGAGCGTTTCCGTGAGCGGGCGACGAGCGGCACGCCGTGGGCAATCCCGTTCGTCGTGGCGGCGCTCGCAGTTCACGTCCTGTCCATCCGGGCGGGCGTTTTCATGACGCAGGGCTACTCGCTGGTCCTCCTGGTCGCGGCTGTCATCGCGCTCCTCTTCGGCGGCAGGGCACTCCGCGCCGTCTGGTTTTCGGTGGCGTATCTTGTCTTCATGCTGCCGATGCCGCCGCTCCTCATGAGCGCGGTCAGCTTCCGCCTGAAGATCTTCGCGGCGAGGGCGGGCAGCGCGCTGGCGATCAAGCTCGGCATTCCGCTGGCCCGCGTGGGTATGACGATCCACATGCCCGCCGGGTCGCTCCGGATCGCCGACCCGTGCAGCGGTCTCAGATCGCTCATCGCGCTCCTGGCGCTCGGGGCGCTCTTCGGTTACTTCTCGAGGGGGCCTGTCTGGAAGCGGGTCGCGCTCTTCGCCTCCGCGCTACCGATCGCCGTCGCCGCGAACATCGTCAGGATCATGCTCCTCTGCGTGGTCGCCAACGTCTGGGGCATCGAGACGGCGCTGGGCTTCTTCCACGACGTGTCCGGTGTGATCATCTTCGTCATCGCCCTCATCGGGCTCTTCATCGTCAGGCGACTTCTCGGCATCAGGGGTTCTTCGGAGGAGGGCGAATGAACCGCCCGGTCAGAACAGGCATTCTGCTGGCGCTGCTGCTTGCGGCGGCCCTCTACGTGCGCATGAACCCACCCGAGCGCATCGAACTCGGCGGGGAATCGCTCGCCGAGCTCCCGACGGAGTTCGGAGAGTGGAGAAGCGTCGAGCTGAGATTCGAGGAGGTCGTCTACGAAGAGCTTGACGCGGACGATACGCTGGCACGACGATACTCCGGCCCGGACGGGAGGTCGATCTGGTTCGTGATCGTCTTCCATCAGAATGAGCGCTACGGGGCGCACGACCCGCTCGTCTGCTACCGCTCGCAGGGATGGTCGATCGAACAGAGCGGCGTCCTGAGGCTCGGCGACGGTCCGGACGCCTTCGACGCCAACTGGATCCGCGCGCAGGCGCCGGGGCACGACCGGGCCGCGATCTACTGGTGGTACACGGCGGGCGACCTCGCGACCGCCGACCGCGACGAGTTCATGTCGAGGATGGCGACCTCGGGTATCCGCTCGAACGTCACGTTCGGCGCCTTCGTCCGCGTCTCGACGACCGTGTCGGGAGGGGACGTGGATGAAGCCCTCGACGTGGTGACAACGTTCGCGGAGCAGGCGAATCCCCATATCCGCTCCCTGTTCGTCGGGACGACCGGCGGGGGAGGGTGATGATGGAGGGAGGCTCGATGCGTGTCGGTGAGCAGTTCAACGCTCTGATCTGGGGATGGGCGGAGACCTTTCGTGCCCTGGGGCGGCGCGTCGCACTGGGACCGTTCCTGCTCTACGCGGCCGTCCAGGTTCTTGTCGTCGTGGCCATCGGGTGGTTCACGGCGCCGGTCCTCCGGGGCGCCATGATCCCGCTTCTCCGCTGGCGCTTCGGGGACGCAGCCCTTCACTACCCGATGAACTTCCTGGCGCTCCGGAGCGGGCTCGCGCAGGCGGACATCGTGCTGACCATCGTGCTGGGTCCGCTCGTCGCCGGGGCGGCTGCCCACATGTTCGCCGCTTTCTGGAGCGGCCGCCGTGAGCCGGCCTCCGCCGGCTGGCGGGAAGGGGGCCGGAGATACCTTCCGCTGCTCGTTGTCGCCCTCGTCACCGTCGTCCTCTCGCAGCTCGTGACGAGGTTTCCCATGGAGCAGTGGGGTCACCTGGCGGACACGAACCCGCTCAGGTTCCGGCTGCTCCGCATGGTCGTCGTGGCCGTCGTCATGGCCGTGCAGGCGCTGCTGGTCTACTCGGCGCCGGCGGTCGTTCTGCTGCGCGACGGCCCGTTCCGAGCGCTCGGCCGGAGCGTCCGCCTCGCCGTCAGGGCGCCCATCACGACCTACCTCATCGTGGCCGTCCCGACCGCCGTCGAACTGGCGCCGGCATGGCTCTCACGTCAGAGCACGCTCATCGCGGAGCGTTTCTCTCCGGAGATGCTCGTCTGGGTCATGGTCGTCTGGGTGGCCTTCATCCTCTTCATCAGTTACCTGATCCTGGGCTCGTCGACGCGTCTGCTCCTGTACATGACTCGGGACGACCGGGAGAGAGAAGGGAGGGACGCGTCATGAGACGGACATCGAGACCCCGCGCCCGCGTTCTCCTTGCCGCTCTCCTCTGCCTCGTCGTCCTCACGGGGTGCGGCCGGCACGACGCGCTCGTCGAACGCTACCGCGCCGAGCGCATGGCGTGGGGCGTCGAGAAGCTCCAGGCCGCCGTCACCGCCAACCCGGACCTCGCGACCGACGCTACGAGGGCCGATCTCGAGGCCCGGCACCGCGGGATCGTTGCTTCGTTCCCTCCGCCCGAGGGCGACCCGTCGGACGTCGTCCGGCAGACGGCGAGGATCTCGGCCACGAGCCGCTTCTCCCTGGCGTCGCTCGCGCTGACGCAGGGCGATCTCGAGGAGGCGAAGCGCTGGTACGCCTCTGTCGCGGACAGCTACGCGTTCGACAGGGAGCTGACGCTCGAGGCGCTGTCCCAGCTCGCGCGTGTCAACCGGGCCTCCGGAGCGTGGGACGAGGCCGTCGCGGTCTACGGACGGCTTTTCGAGGAGTTCAGCCCGACCGCGGAGGCGGGCGGTCTGCCCGACTCCAGGATCCTGTCGGCGCCTCTCCGCATCGCCGACGGCTATCGCGAGCGCGGTATGGAGGACGAGGCGGACGAGTGGTACACGAAGGCGCGGTCGTACTACAGGCGCCTCATTCAGGAGTCGCCCGACGGACCGACGGCGCGGGCGGCCCTCGGTGAGATAGCCGAGACCTACGTCCGGCAGGAGCGATGGTCGGAGGCCGTCGAGGCCTACGTCGAGCTGGACGAGCGGTTCGGCGACGAGAACAGCAGGGGACAGATCTGGCTGACGCTGGCGCGCATCTACGGAGACGAACTGTCGCGCGAGGGCGTCGCCCGCGACTACTACGAGCGCGTCGAGGAGGCGTACGGCGGCGATGAGAGCGGGGCGACCGCCTCGATCGCGATCGCCCGATACGACATCGAGGCCGGGCGATACGAGGAGGCGAGGCGCCGTCTCGAGAACGTACTCGAGAGCTTCGGCGACGAGGAGCGCTTCGCCGCGACCGCGAGCTATCTGCTGGCCCAGTCGTACGAGCTGGACGGCGAGTGGGATGCGGCAGCCGCGCGCTACCAGTCTCTGGCCCGGGACTTCCCGGCGACGATGTACGGGCTGCGCGCGCCGCTTCACGTGGCGGACCGGTACGAGCGGATCGGCGAGATGTCGGGGGCGCGGTCGGCGCTCTCCCGCGCCGTCGAGCACTACCGCATGGTGACGCGCGACTACGCAGGTACGCCGGCCGAGCTGGCCGCCGGAGCGTACCTCATCGATGCGCTCATCAGACTCGAGCGCTGGGAGGAGGCGGCCTCCGAGCTCGTGGCCTTCGTCGACCGTCATCCCCAGGCCGATGCCGCGCCCGGGATGCTCTTCCAGGCCGGCATGGTCCACGAGAACGAGCTGGGGGCGCCGGAGCGGGCCCGAACGCTCTACAACAGGGTGCTCGAGGGGTATCCGGAGTCGGAACGGGCGAGCGACGCGCGGTCCCGTCTCGAGGAGCTGCCGCGCTGATGCGCCGTCTCTGTGCCGCCTGTTTGCCCCGCGGGCACGTTGACACCGCCCGCGACCGCTCATAGAATCGGCCGCAGGGATGCGCGGCGGTCACGATGCACCGAACGACGGTATTCTCCGGGCCCGGAAGGGGTCCGAGCCACACCACTGAGGAGCGAGCCATGACGAAGAGGGTGCTGGGACTGCTCATCGCGGCCGCGGTGCTGTTGGGCGCCGCCGGACCGGCGGCGGGACAGGAGGGCGGCGTCGTCATCACCTCCGTGCCCTCCGGCGCCGTTGTCGAGCTTCGGGGGGACGTCATGCTTCGCGGTGTCACCCCGTGGCGCCTCGACCGTCCGATCGGCGGCACGTTCGAGATCCGAGCCTACATGGGCGGATACAACGAGTGGAGAGGCTTCACCGCGCTCTCGCCGACGCGCGTCGACTCGATCTCGATCACGCTGTCCCGAAAGACCCCGCTCAGTGCGGGGCTGCGTTCGGCGCTGGTGCCGGGCTGGGGGCAGTTCTATACGGGGCAGGAGCTCAAGGGGACGGCCTTCCTCGTCGTGGAGGCGGGCCTCGCGGCGGGGCTTCTGTGGAGCGACGCGAAGCGCCACGACGCCGAGAACGACTACGAAGATGCCCTCAGGGCGTATCAGGCCGCCGATCAGGTCGACGAGATCGAGGAGGCCTACGCCGAACGCCTGAGGACGTTCGACGACTACGAGAAGTGGCACGAGAGGAGGAAGCGCTGGGCCTACGCTGCGGCGGCCGTCTGGTTGATCAACGTGCTCGACGCGACGCTTCTGATGCCCTCGACCGGCCCGGGCGGCTTCGCCGCCGCCGAGACGGACGAACCGGGCTTCTTCGCCACGGTCGGCTCGGAGCGCACCGAGTTCGGCTACCACCTGAGATTCTGATACCGCGACGCGGCACACGGAGGTTGTCATGAGAAGGAAGATCCTGGCTATGGCTCTCATGATCGCGCTCGCGGCGCTGGGGCTCTCGGGCTGCTTCGACACGCTGGCGCAGCCGGAGCGCGACAACGAACTCGACCCGTCGGGGGGCGGCGGCTCGGACGTACCCGACACGCCCTCGTCGCTGAGAGCGACGGTCTCCGACCGGCTCGTT
>WJMD01000117.1 GCA_014728125.1 Candidatus Effluviviaceae Genus V sp. | reverse complement strand
GGACGTTTTCGTCCATCACACCGCGATTCAGAGCGACGAGGCCTACAAGACCCTGAGCGAGAACGACCGCGTGCAGTTCGACGAGGTCGTCGAGGCCAAGGGCCCGGCGGCTCAGAACGTCACGGTCGTCAAGGACGAGCCAGAGACCGAGACGGAGACTGAAACTGAAACCGAGACGGAGACGGAGACGGAGACCGAATCCGCCTTCTAGTCTTCCAGGCAGTCTCATGGAGTGCCCGGATCGGCCCATTGCCGGTCCGGGCGCTTTCATGTGGGGGAGCATATGCGGCGGGATGGACCCAGGGACGTCGGCGGCAGGAGGAGACTCCGAACGCGCTTCGCTGTGTCGGCCCTCCTTCTGGTGCTCGCCGGGTTCGCTGCAGGCTACCTCGTGCACCGCGGCGGCCTGACGCCGTCACGCGTTGCCAGGCGCATGACCGGCGGCGGGCCGGCGCCGAACGCCTTCCGCGCTCCGGACGCGCGCGGACGCTGGCATCGCCCCTCGGCCGACCCGTCCGATCTCTCGGATTCCGAACGCGCCGAGTTGACGCGGCTTCTGACCGTCGGGTACCTCGACGGTTCTGTGCCGGCCCCCGACGCCACCGGCGTCACGGTGCACGAGGTCTCCCGCACGTGGGACGGGCTCAATCTGGTCGTCTCGGGTCACGAGCCGGCAGCGTTCCTCATGACGATGGACGGCGAGATCGTCCACTCGTGGTCGTGTTCGTTCCACGACGTCTGGCCCGAGAGCCGCGTGCCCGACGAGCGTCTGGACACGCAGTTCTGGCGCCGCGCGCATCTCTGTCCGAACGGAGACCTGCTCGCTCTCTTCGACTGGCTCGGACTCGTACGACTCGATGCCTCCTCTTCCGTACTCTGGTCCTATGACGGGGGCTCGCACCACGACATCGACGTGGCCGACGACGGGCGCATCCTGGTGCTCGACCAGGAGGCGCGGCTCATACCGAGGCTGGGGCGTGAGCGGCCCGTGCTCGAGGAGTTCGTCTCGGTCCTCACACCGGACGGCGAGCCGATCAGGCGCGTGTCGATTCTCGAGGCGATCGAGCGCTCTGACTACGCGCCGCTTCTCGAACGGCTGCCCGAGGGCCACGACATCCTCCACACGAACACGATCGAGCTGCTCGACGGGCGTCTCGCCGGCGAGCTGCCGGCGTTCGAAGCAGGCAACGTCCTCATCTCCATCCGTTCGCTCGACGCGGTCGCGGTCGTCGACCTCGAAAGGGGAGAAGTTGTCTGGGTGATGACCGGCATGTGGAACGCCCAGCACCAGCCTACGGTCCTCGGAAACGGGAACCTGCTCATCTTCGACAACCTCGCCGGCGACCGCCGCTCGCGCGTTCTCGAGTTCGACCCGTTAACGCGGGAGGTCGTCTGGAGGTATCCTGAACCCGGTGAGGGACTCCTGTGGAGCGAGACGTGCGGCTCGAACCAGCGGCTTCCCAACGGCAACACTCTCATCACGGAGTCCGACAACGGTCGCGCGATCGAGGTGACCGTCGAGGGCGAGATCGTGTGGGAGTACGTCAACCCGCACCGGGCCGGCCCTGAGAACGAGCTCATCGCCACGCTGCTCGAGGTGGTCCGGATCCCCTCCGACGGGGTGTCGCCGCGACTGGTCGCCGACGGCTCTGAACGCCGCGCTAAGACTCCGGACACGGAACACTAACTGGCTCTCCCGCGGGCCTTCGGCTATCATGCGCATGCATTGCACAGGCGCACCCGGGGGTCCGGTTCAGAGTGAACGCAACCGTGTCGGCAGGAGCTTCCGGACCCCCCGGAGGGCGCCGAGGCCGCCGGCCGACGGCGGCCGCAGACCAGCACCTCCAACGGGCCTGACCGCCTGGCACCCCCACGGGCCCGTTCTCCGGGAAGCCCCGCCTTTCGAGGCGGGGCTTCGTCTTTATGTTAGAATGAAGAGCAGGAAACACCCGAACGAGACACGAGGAGCGCATTCTGCCGGACGACAAGCACGCACGAACGCATCGTACGACCGCCACCCGCGGCGGGATGCTGAGACGGCGCGCCTTCAGGCTCGCCGTGTTCGCAGTGATCATGGCTTCCGCCGTTATCGCCGTTCTCGTCTCGAAGCCGTGGCAGTCCGACACCCCCGTTCCCGATGACCAGTTGGAGGAGTGGGAGGATCCGGGCGGCCGCTGGCACACCGGTGCGTGGAGAGGGTCGATACCGGACTCGGTCGAGCTCAGCGAGAAGCAGCTCGCCGAGTTGGAGCGGCTCCATTCCATCGGTTATCTGGAGGGGTCGGAACCCGCTCCCGACCGCTCGGGCGTCACGCTTCACGATTCACTCAGAGCGTACGGCGCCCTGAATCTCTACGTCTCGGGCCATCTCCCGGGAGCTGTTCTGATGGACATGGATGGCGAGGTCCTCCACAGGTGGGAGGCGAGCTTCCTCGATGTCTGGCGGGCCGCCCCCGGAGATGAGTTCCCCGAGCGGACGCAGGGCGCGGGATTCTGGCGCCGGGCCCATCTCTTCCCGAACGGCGACATCATCGGCATCTTCGACTGGCATGCCATCGTCAAGCTCGACCGGGACTCGAACGTGCTCTGGGCACGCTTCGGGGGATACCACCACGATCTCGAGGTCCTGCCCGACGGCAGGATCGTCACTCTCGTGCGGGAGGCGCGCATCCTGCCGCGCATCCATGAGGAGATGCCTGTCCTCGAGGACTTCCTGGTGGTGCTCGACGACGAGGGCATCGAACTCGAGAGGCTGTCGCTTCTCGAGGCCTTCGAGCGCTCGGCCATGTCGGACGTTCTCGATGATATGAAGCCGCACGGCGACATCTTCCATACGAACACGGTCGAGGTGCTCGACGGCCGGCTCGAGAACGAGTTGCCCGCCTTCGCGGCCGGCAACGTTCTCATCTCCGTCCGGGAGCTCGACGTCATCGCGGTCGTCGACATGGAGGAGGGTCGGGTCGTCTGGGCTCTCAGAGGCCCCTGGTCGAAGCAGCACCAGCCGACGGTGCTCGACAGCGGCACGATCCTGCTCTTCGACAACGCGCCGAAGATGAAGGCGTCCCGCGTGATCGAGTTCGACCCGGTCGGCATGGGACTCTCGTGGTACTACAAGGGCGACGAGCTCATGCCGTTCTTCTCACGGACGTGCGGCTCGAACCAGCGTCTTGCGAACGGCAACACGCTCATCACGGAGACCGACCGGGGGCGGGCGTTCGAGGTGACCCGCGATGGCGACATCGTCTGGGAGTTCGTCAACCCGGCCCAGACCGGGGAGAACCGTGAGCTCATCGCATCGCTCTTCGAGGTCGTAAGACTCCCTCGAGAGTTCGCCACCGGCTGGATCGAATAGGAGGGGTCCATGCGCGCAGCCGCACTCGCCGTTCCGATTGTGCTCGCTCTGGCTCTCCAGGGATGTGTCCCGGCCGGACGGCTCTCCGATGAGACGACGGCTGAGAAGGGGCCGGTGCCGGGCGAGGCGTGCGTCGTCATCGCCACCGACGGCGCATGGAGTTGGTTCGGCGGGCCTCGCGCGGTCTCCGTCGGTGGAGAGAACCCCAGGACCTACGTGGGCTGGGTGACCTCGGGTGGCGACATCCGGGTCGGTGCCTTCGACCACGAGACCGGCAGCGTCGAAACGGCGCTGCTCCACGACGATTTCCAGGCGGACGACCACGCCAATCCGACGCTCCTCGTCGACGAGGAGGAGCGCCTGATGGCCTTCTACTCAGGACATCGAGGCCGCTGGACCATCTACCGGCAGACCCTGAGACCCCACGATCTGGAGGACTGGACGCGGGAGCGCGCCGCCGGCCCCTTCACGAACGACGTCAGGGGCTATACTTACCCGAGCCCGGTGCAGCTCGAGTCCCGCGGAGACAGTGTACTCGTCTTCTGGAGGGGCCCCGGATACGATGCGGCGTTCGCCGCGTCCGGGGACGACAGGCACTGGACGCCCGGTCGGACCGTTCTCGAAGGGGCCGGGCAGCTCTACTTCCGCGTCGCGTCCGATACCGCGGGCGCGGTTCACGTCGCCTTCAACGACGGGCACCCGCGAACGACGTCGGACAACGGGGTGTCGTACGTCCGGCTGCACAACGGTGTCTTCGAACGGGCTGACGGCACGCCGGTGGCCGGGCTCGACGAACTCCCTGTCGACCCGTCCCGGGCCGACCGCGTCTACGACGGAAGCGGGCCCGACGGCCGCTCGTGGCTCTGGGACGTGGCCGCCGATGCCGCCGGCCGACCGGTCATCGTCTACGCCGTGTTCCCGTCGGAGGACGACCACCGCTACCGTTACGCGCGCTGGAACGGAACCTCGTGGGACGATCACGAGATCACCCCCGCAGGACGCTGGTTTCCCGACGTTCCCGAGACATCGAGCCGGTTCGAGCCCTACTACTCGGGAGGGCTCTGTCTCGATCACGGAGATCCGTCCGTCGTCTACCTCTCGAGACCCGTGGACGGCGTCTTCGAGATCGAGCGGTGGACGACAGAGGACGGGGGGGCAACGTGGGAGTCGACCGCCGTGACGGCCGGGTCGGCGATGGACAACGTACGCCCCGTCGTCCCGAGGAACGCACGTCCCGACGGTCCCCGGGTCATCTGGATGCACGGGGAGTACTCGGACTACCTGGACTACCGGACCGACCTCAGGGCTCGCTAGGATGACCTCGAGGAGGATGGACTTGACCGGCCGTTCGTACGCGACTACATTATTTCATGTTCAAGGCGTGGCCGTGTCAGGCTTACCGGCGGAAGCTGTGGAGGTGCAGGCCCCTTGCAAGCGCTCGGGGCCTTCTTCGTGGGCGTCCGCCCGGAGGAGCCGGCGACCACGCGGCGGGGGCGACCCCGCGCGGCGGACGGCCGGACCGTCGACTCTGGTGCCTCCGGCCTCAGGTTCTTCCGAAGGAGCAGGATTGATGCGGACGACCGGACGCGTGAAGTGGTTCAACGACAGCAAGGGATTCGGTTTCATCACGCCGGACGACGGGCAGGGCGACTGCTTCGTCCACTTCTCGGCCATTCAGACCGATGAGAGCTTCAAGACCCTCGTCGAAGGCGAGCAGGTCGAGTTCGATGTCGTGGAAGGCGGGAAAGGCCCGGCGGCGGAGAACGTCGTCAGGCTGGACGCCTAGAGGAACCGAACAGGGTACGACCGAAACAGGAGGGGGTCGCTTCGGGATGCGGGGCGGCCCCTCTCGGCGTTCGGGAGGACGATGATGGCGACATCCAGGAAGAAGGGGCCGCCGGAGGAGATCATCCGGTTTGCGCCGGGAGACCGGCTGGCGGGAAAGTACGAGGTCGTCGGCTCGCTCGGCTCGGGCTGGGAGGGGCAGGTCTATCTCGTGAAGGAGCTGGCGACCGGCATTGAGCGCGCGGCCAAGTTCTTCCTGCCCCGCAGGAATCCCGGGAACCGGACGCTCGTCTACCATGCGAAGAAGCTCCACCGCCTCAGACACTGCCCGATCGTGATCCAGTACCACACTCAGGAGACCCTCGTCCGGGACGGATACAGCCTGACGTTCCTCGTGTCCGAGTTCGTCGAGGGCGAGCTCCTGAGCGAGTTCCTCAAGCGTCAGCCCGGTCGGCGGCTCCAGGCCTTCGAGGCTCTCCATCTCCTGCACTGTCTCGCAACCGGCATCGAGTGTATCCACCGCATGCGCGACTACCACGGGGACCTTCACGTCGACAACATCATCATCAACCGTCGCGGGCTGGGGTTCGACGTCAAGCTCGTCGACGTCTACCAGTGGGACCCGCCGAAGCACGAGAACATCCAGGAGGACGTCTTCGATCTCATCCGCGTGTTCTACGACGCCCTGGGTGGACGACGCCACTACGCGAAGCAGCCGCAGGAGGTCCGGGACATATGCTGTGGCCTCAAGCGAACGCTGATCGCCAGGAAGTTCCGCACGGCCGGGCAGCTGAGGGAGCGACTCGAGCGGATCCGCTGGGAGACGCGATAAGCCAGGAGCGCCGTGCCGCACGTGCTGAGACGAGACGAGGGCCCGCCGGTCGGCGGGCCCTCGTTTCGTCGTTGAGCGCTCCGGTGAAGCGGCGTCGGAACGCGGTCGCTAGCCCTCCTGGGCCTTGGCCCTTGCCGCGTCCTTCAGCTCCTCGTTCGCCATGACGGCGACCTCGACGCGCCGGTTCTGCTGCTTGCCGTCGACGGTGCTGTTGTCGGCGACCGGCTGTGTCTCGCCGTACCACGTGACGGACATCCTGCGCATGTCGACGCCGTGCTGCGCCAGGTAGTTCGCTACCGAGCGGGCACGCCTCTCGGAGAGGTCCAGGTTGTACTGGTCCGGGCCGTCGGAGTCGGTATGTCCCTCGAGCAGGATGTTCGTGTCCTCGTACTTCTGGAAGATCCCCGCCAGCTCAGTGAGGTTCTCCTCTGCGACCGGCCGGAGCGCCGCGCTGTCCACATCGAAGAGGATCCCTGAGTCGAAGGTGATCTTGATTCCCTCCCCGACGCGCGTGACCGTTGCGCCGTCGAGGTCCTCTCGCATCTCCTCCGCCTGGTCGTCCATGTAGTTGCCGATCACGCCCCCCGCCGCGCCGCCGACGACCGCTCCGAGGATGGCGCCGAGCGCCGTGTTGTCGTTGTGGCTGCCGATCGCGCCTCCGACGGCGGCTCCCGCACCGGCGCCGGCCAGCACGCCCTTGTCCCGGTTGCTCATCGACGCACATCCTGCAAGTGCGGCGATCATCGCAACCACCAGAACAACCCCGAGCACCTTCTTCATTCGGCTACCCTCCGTTCGGGTGAGACATCCCTGTCATTCGCTACCGACCTCAGAATAGGTTCGGGGTCGAACGATGTCAAGGAGTCTCAAAGGTGACCTGGGGCCGCATGGTTGACTTTCCGCGCGGCGCCCGCGATGCTCGGTGTTCACCGACCGCAAGCACGGGAGGGTGCTTCATGTTCACGGCCGCCACGATCATCACGGGCATCATCATCTTCGCGGCGAGGGTCATCGACGTCAGTCTGGGGACCCTGCGTACCATCAGCACGGTGCAGGGAAGGACGCGTGCGGCGTTCATCCTGGGGTTCATCGAGATCAGCATGTGGCTGGCCGTCATCACGACGATCGTCGGCGACGTGGCCGAGCGTCCCGTGCTCGGTCTCTTCTACGCTCTCGGATTCTCGACCGGCAACGTCGTCGGCATTCTGCTGGAGAGACGACTCGCCTTCGGTCACGTGCTGCTGCGCATCTTCACAGTCAAGGGAGAGCTCGTCGCCAGGGTGCTCCGCAAGCGGGGGTACGGTGTCACCACCTTCGAGGGG
>WJMD01000116.1 GCA_014728125.1 Candidatus Effluviviaceae Genus V sp. | reverse complement strand
GGGAGTCCGACGACAGCAGGACCGCCGGAGAGATCCCGGTGGCCGCGGGCAACGAGATCCTGCTCTTCCGCGTCGAGCACAATCAGGTCGTCGGTGTGCTGGGGGACGGGCCGCTCGCTGATGAATTCCGGTCGATGTTCGACCAGGAGGCGGCCCTTCGGAACATCGCCGAGGTCGCCATCGGCTGCAATCCACAGGCCGTCGTCACCGGCAACGTCCTCGAGGATGAGAAGGCCGGATTCCATTGGGCGTATGGCAGAAGCGACCACCTCGGCGGCGACGTCGGGCCGGACGCGTTCTCCTCGCCGGACCTCATCCGCCACATGGACATCGTCTACGCCGTGGATAACCCGGTCGTCTGCCGCAAGCTGGACTTCGTCGACGAGGACGGCGAGCACACGACAGGCGTCGTGAACGGCGAGCTCGTCATCTAGTACCGGGCTCCGGCCCGCGGCGTCACACCGGGCTCCCGACTGCGGCGGCAGGTCGGCACCGGCTCTCGTCAGCATGTGACGCACCGACTCCCCCAAGCGACTGGACGACGTCTCAATGGACCGGCGCATCGAGATACAGCGCGTGGCCATGCCGGAGGACTACGGCGAGGCTCAGGCGCTCATCGAGGAATATGTCGGGACATTGGGATTCGACCTGACGTTCCAGGACTTCGAACGCGAGATCAGCGACCTTGAGGGCGCATACCGGCCGCCGGACTCCTGTATTCTCCTTGCCACTCAGGACGACATCGTTCTCGGGTGTGTGGCGCTTCGCCGGTTCAAAGACGACGTCTGCGAGATGAAGCGCCTGTACGTGCGCCCGGCCGGGCGGGGGCAGGGGATCGGGAGGACGCTGGCCGAGGCCGTCATAGCGGAGGCCAGGCGGGTCGGCTACCGGGTGATGCGGCTCGACACGATCGGCACGATGCACGCAGCCAACGCCCTGTATCGTTCGCTGGGCTTCGAGGAGATCCCCGCCTACCGGGAGAACCCGATCGACGGCGCTCGCTTCTTCGAGCTCTCGCTGTAGGGAAGAACCGACCGCCGGCAGGCCCTCTGTCCAAAGGAACACGCCCGGCGCATCAAGCGCCGGGCGTCTGGTTCTCCGAGATGGGTCGAGCCTCCCTTCCCGCAGTCACTCTCCGACGAGCTGCACCACCACTTCGCGCGCGCGGGCCTTGTCGTCGAAGTCGACGAGCACGACCTGCTGCCACGTTCCGAGCGTGAGCCGCCCGTCGACGAACGGCACCGTCAGGCTCGGCCCCAGGAGCGCCGAGCGGACATGGCTGTGACCATTGTAGTCGCCCCACCGTTCGTGGTGGCGCCAGTCCCTGCCCTGCGGTGCGATCTCCTCGAAGACCGACGCCAGATCCGAGACCGCCCCGGGCTCGAACTCGATGGTCGTGATCCCCGCCGTCGAGCCGCCGATGAAGAGCGTGGCGAGCCCGCTTCTGAGCCCGCTCTCCTCGACGATGCCTGCCAGCTCCGCAGTGACGTTGATCGTATCGCCGTTGCCTCTCGTCTCAGCTGCGATGCGTCCCGTGTGCACGGTCACCTCGGCGCTCCTTCCTTTCTCCCCGCTGCGCGTGCTAGTATTGAGCGTGTCGTCAGTCTACGACAGCAGCAACGGAGCCGCCAGCCATGAGCTACGCCCGCAGCGCCCAGTACTACGACTACTTCGACACGAAGGGCAATCTCGAGTTCTACAGGAGCCTCGCGCAGGAGACGAGCGGCGATGTTCTCGAACTCGGCGTCGGGACGGGGCGCGTGCTGTTCGAGATCTGCAAGGACGGCCGGGACGGCATCGGCATCGACAACGAGCCTGCTATGCTGCGTCAGGCGAAGATGAAGCGGCGCGCGGAGTGCCCGAACATCTCCGGGCGCTGCAGGCTCCTCAAGGCCGACATGCTCTCATTCGACCTCGGGAGGACGTTCGGGTTCGTCTACGCTCCGTCGGGGGGCGTGCAGGGGGACAGCACTGAGGATCTGCGAGGCATCTTCCGAGCGGGGGCCGACCACCTGGACGATGACGGCATCTTCGCCTTCGACGTCTCGTCGCCGTCGTCGCTCCGTCAGGTCAGATCGTTCTCTCCGCTGCGCGTCGAGCTGCCCGGCGGCCGCGTCGTCATCCGATTCATCGCCCAGACCTGGAACGAGGCGGACGACACCACCTCGTTCGACATCCTCTACAAGGAATACCTGCCCGGCACGACGAGAACGGACTCGTTCGTTGAGTCCGCGACCATCGCCGTCGTCACCCCTGAACACGTCGCGGAGGCGCTGGACTACGCCGGTCTGTCACGTCACGAGCTCTACGGCGACTTCCAGCGAGGTCCCTACACCGACGAGAGTAAGTGGATGGTCGTCGCGGCGAGACGGTGAGCGTTACGGCTTTTTGATGATCATCACCGGGTGCGACCCGCCCTGGACGAAGTCGTCCTTCCCGTGACTGAAGATCGCGTAGCGGTACTCGCCTTCCTCCGCCTCGTTGGGAACGGTCACCCCGATGTCGCCCGTGCTCCGGTTCGTGATCTCGCGGCTCTCGAACACGTCCTCGTGCGGGAACCAGATGCTGACCGTGTCGCTCCCCGCCTGCCAGACGATGGTGTCGCCCGGAGCTGCCTCGGCCGGAGCTGCGACGGGGACTTCGTCCACGACCGTGATGGGGATCTGGATCGTCTTCGGCTGCTGTGACATGAGACCTTCCTTTCCTGTGCGCTCCCGGTCCGGGTGGCGCGCATCGGCCGGCGCGTCGCGGCACGGCGTGCTAGAGTAGTTGCTCCTCTCTCCCTCGCTCGATGAGCTGCTTGTACTCGGCACTCGAACAGAGCGCTCTGAGCCCCGGGGTGCGCTCGATCTGCGCCCGGGAGTAGCCCAGCTCGACGGCCTTTCCGATCCACTCGAGCGCGGTCTCCCGCTCTCCCAGCACCTCGTACGTGTGTCCGACATGGAACAGGACCTCCGGGTCGTCCGGTGCCAGAGCCAGGGCTCTGTCAGCCCGCTCGAGCGCCTCCTCCCGTCGTCCCAGCTCGCCGTAGTACGAGGCGAGATGAGAGTGAGCGTGCGCGTCGTGCGGGTCGACGGCGCAGGCGTCCCGGGCCTTCTCCGC
>WJMD01000115.1 GCA_014728125.1 Candidatus Effluviviaceae Genus V sp. | reverse complement strand
TCGGCGGTAGAGTGCGTTCCCCGTGCATGCCGTGCGGCAGGTTCGATTCGACTCACTCACTGGTTAGGGGATCAGCCCACGACCTGGCGATTGCTCACGCACATGACAGGGAACGCAAAACCCAGGTCTCGATGTCTGCCACCTGAGAGTTGCAGGTTCCGTGCCATGCGAGGCGTATCGTGTGTTACAGAGCCGCCCACCGGCGTCGTGCGGCCGTTGCGGTCGCCAGGCCCCGACGGTACTCGCACGCGACAAGATAGGTGACGATCGGGACCGAGAGACGGCCCCACCAGAACGACGAGGCGAGGCCTTTCACCACGCTGCAGAGCGGCCGGGCGGTCAGGAGGCGGACGGCCGCCTTTCTGACGCTGAGCCAGGCGTGGTCCCCGGAAGCGGGAGGCATGAGCGCGGCGAAGGGAAGGTCGACGGCGCGATGCGGGTGCTTCTCGAGGAGGGCAGCGATGGCGAGCGGGGCCTCCCGGCGCTTCTCAAGGAACCCGTCGAGCGTCATCGGTTCCATGTGATACGCGACGGCGTCCGGACAGTGCCGGAAGTCGAGTCCCTCCTCCTCGAGTCTGAACCCGAGCTCACAGTCCTCGAAACCGTAGCAGCTGAATGCGGCGTCGAAGCCGCCGACCGCCTCCAGCGGCCGCCGCGGTACGGAGGCGTTGTTCGTGACGAAGTACCTGGCGGGGATCCTCGAGCCGGGAGAGAGCCGGTTCACGCCCATCCCGTCGTAGAAGGACGCGACGGTCGAACGCCCGAGCTCCGGATCGGACAGGGCCGTCCCCACGAAGGCGGTATCCGGATGGGCTTTGTGGCAGGCGACGTGCCGCTCGACGAGGCCCGGCTCGCAGCGCATGTCGTCGTCGACGAACAGCACGACGTCGCCGGTTGCGCGCTCGAGTGCCGTGTTCCTCGCAGCCGACCGGCCGCGATTGGTCTCATGCACAGCCGTGATCAGACGCCACGGTGTCTCGAGCGTCGAGAGGAACGCCCTCGTGTCGTCGGGCGACGCGTCGTCGGCGACGACGACCTCCATGCGTTCGGGAGGATGGGTCTGGACCGCGAGCGACGCCAGCGTCCGTTCGAGGAGCCCACGTCTGCCGTGCGTCGGGATGACGACGCTGACGGTGAGGTCACCGTCCACCGTGCTTCCTCCACTCGTTGAGAAGCGTCTCCATGAGGAGCTCCATGCGTGCCATGTGCGCGCGGTGGTCGGCCCGTTCGCGGACCGTCTCCGATGCCCTCGCTCCGAGCCGCACGCGAAGGTCCGACGACTCGATCAGCCGGACGATGGCAGCGAGGAGCGCCTCGGCGTTCTCGGGCGGCACGGCGAGACCGCTCTCGCCGTCGACGACCCACTCCATCGCCGACTCCAGATCGGACGTGACGACCGGAACCCCCGCCGCCATGGCCTCGAGCAGAGACACGGCCGTGGCGTCGACCGACGGGACCGTCAGGAAGATGTCCGAGGCGGCGAGCCACGCCGGGAGTTCGTCGTGCGGGATGCGGCCGACGAATGTCGTCTGTTGACGGACCCCGAGCTCGTCGGCGAGATCCTGGAGCTCGGTGTCGTCGCCCTCGTTCCCCGCGATGATGAAGCGTGTCTCGGGATGCAGGTCGAGCACCTTCGGGATGGTCCTGACGATGAGCTCGATGTTGTAGTATCGCTGCGTGAAGCTCCTGGTGCTGATGACGACCGGAGCGCCGGATGGAATGCCGAGCCGGTCGCGCACGTCTGTCGGTGCGTCCGGCCGGAACCGGTCGAGATCGACCCCCCACTGGACGACATGGCAGGCCTCACGTCTGGCGCCCATTCGGACCGCGTGTTCAATGATGTCCTCGGAGTCGCCCGTCACGAGGTCGGCGCTCCTCAGGGCCCGTCGGGCCAGCCATCCCTTGAGCGGTGTCTCGTGCGGCGTCACGTAGACGTCGTCTCCCCAGACCGTGAGGACGTGCGGGTGGAAGCCCGAGAACGCTCCCCAGTACCCGTATCCCGTCAGGAAGTGCGTGTGGAGGATGTCCGGACGGATCCGCCGCATCAGCTGCTTCACGTGACCGAGGGCGACCGCGTAGTGAAGCGGCTTGAAGGGAATGCCGGTTCTGATGTCGTGAACGGTCACACCGTCGATCGGCGACGGCTGCACGGTCATCAGATGGACCTCGTGCCCCTGTTCGACGAAGTACCGGAGCCATCGGATGGTGTGGATGTGACCGCCGATCGAGAGATAGGCGATGCGCACTGTCCGGCCCTCCAGACGGCTACAGGGTCACCGCGAGCCCGTCGTCCGGCCGGGCGTCGAGGCGCCTCGCGTGGCGCCTGGCGTAGCCGGCGGCGACCCATATGAAGAGTCCGACGAGCGGCACGATCTTGAACGAGTGATTGAGCACGTGCTCGAAGGCGCTCCAGTGCACCTGCGGGTTCGGTCCCGGGACGTCGTAGAACACGAACGGCGTCGGGATCGCGAGCAGCGCGAAGAAGAGCCAGAGAATCCTCGCCCTCGTCCTGGCATAGAGCAGGACGAGGACCGGCATCATGAGCACGTAGTGGTACTCCCAGACCTCGCGGAACACCATGAAGTACGTCATGGTCCAGAGCGACACCAGCTCAACGAGGTCGACCGGCTTTCTCCTGAATGTGACCCACAGGCCGGTGAGGAGCGGCGCGAGCATCGTGACCAGCACCATGATCCGCGTCATGCTCAGCTTGATGCCCTGGATCGAGCCGAACGGTTCGGAGGCTCCCGGGAAGAAGCGGTCCTTCAGCGTCATCATCAGCGAAACCAGCCCGAGGTTGCCGGGCATCGGGGTCAGACTGAGGTTGAAGTTGTCGTGCGAGAACTGGTCCACGCCGGCGTCCCGGAACGCGAAGTACGGCACCGTCGTGAGGATGAGAAGCGCGCCGGCCAGAAGCACCGGGCGGAATCGTCTCAGGCGGACGAAGATCGGGACGTAGAGCACGGTCAGGTGCTTGACGATGACCGACGCGATCCACGACCACTCGGCCCGGACCGTCTGCCCTCTCGAGTAGGTCACGACGAACGCGAATGTGAGCGCGGCCATGACGAACGTCAGCTGTCCCATGTACTGCTCTATGTAGAACGGCGAGAAGAGCAGCCACATCGCGGCGAGTGAGCAGCCGAGATCGTCGTCGGTCGCCATCCTCCGCGTCGCCAGCACGCAGAGCAGGAGGACCACCTCCACGACGGCGACCCAGAACCAGTAGGACGCCCGGGGCGGCAGCGCGTTCAGAGCGACTCCGAGCGTGTAGGCGACGAACGGGAGATAGCGGTAGAAATACGCGTACGGCACGACGCGGTCGGGGTCGTCCATCGGCCGCTGATAGATGTCCTCGCCGTCGAGCACGTAGCGCCCGGCCTGGTAGAAGGCGTAGAAGTCGCTTCCCTGCCCCTCCTCGAGATTGTGGGTCCCCTCGATGAAGAGCGGATTCAGGAAGTGCGACGGCGCGATCAGGGACGCCAGGAACACGAGGTGCACGGCGATCCCGAGAATGAGCAGCAGCCTGCCGCGGGAGATGCTCACGTCGTACCCTCCATCAACGCCTGACGCGCGCGGCCCACTGCGCCGCGCGGTAGAGCGGGCTCGTTGCCCGGAGCACCATGTACTCGACGTCGCTCGCTCCGAGGGAGGCCTTGAAGGCCCGAACGCCCGGCAGGTCCCTGCTGGCGCCCATGTTGAATACCTCGAAGCCCGCCTCGGCACCGACACGCATCGCATGAGCGTGGAGCATGTTGTTGCTCGCGTGCTTCCTTCCGGCGTCCGACGAGGCGTTCCCCCAGTTCATGATCATCCGACCGTACGCGAAGTTGAGGTCGCCGCCGATGACCCGGCCCTCGTGCTCCGCCAACCACATCTGCACGCCTTCGTCGTCGACGTCGGCCAGTCGTTCGAAAAAGGCGTCGTCGTGCGGCGCCTCAGCGCCCCACCGTCTGGCGGACTCCGCGAGCAGCCCGTGGTACGCGAGGAAGTCGTCCCGGCCGGAGGCTCTCCGGACGGTCACGCCGGCCTTCGAGGCCTTTCTGAGCTTGTTGCGGGCCGAGGGACGGAAGCGCGCGAGCGCGGCCTCGTAGCCCTCCGTCAGGTCGACGACCTGCATCGTGCCCGTCTCCCGAACGAGCCCCGGGGCCTCACCGGCCGTCCGTCCCGAGACGTCGACCATCTGCGCCATTGCGACGCCCGGCGACCGGGCGAGCGAGGCGAAGGCCTCGACGAGGGCGGCCGCCGTCCCCCGGGGCGCGTCCCGGCCCACGACCGGACCGCCGTACGTGCCGAAAGGCATCGACTCGAGCAGACGAAGACCGAGCCTCGCGCGCTCGATGTACGGCAGAAACGCGACGTCCTCTCCGTCCTCTACTGCGACAAGCACGCGCGTCCGGTGGTCGTCGAACGTCTCTTCGAGAAAACCGGACCAGGTCGGCGTGTGGAAGAACGTGGCCTCCGGATCCTCAGCGAGAAGCCGGAGACGACGTTCCGTCGCGATGCCCTCTGAGAGGCGGACCTCCACCGGCCTACCTCCGGTAGTGGCGCGTCAGCTTCCGCACGGCGCGCACGACGTCCGACACATCGTTCTCCGTCATCGATGGGTAGATCGGGAGCGAGACGGCCCGCTCGAAGTAGGACTCCGTGACCGGGAAACTGCCCGGCTCGAGTCCCAGATGCTCGCGGAAGTAGGGGTGATAGTGCAGCGGGATGAAGTGAACGCTGACGCCGATGCCCTCTTCGAGGAGTGCGTGGATGAACTGGTCGCGACCGATGGTCAGCGCGTCCGGTTCGATCTGGATCGTGTAGAGATGCCAGGCGTGGTCCCCTCTGTCGAACTCCGGGGGCGTCCACACCGCGTCGTCCTCCGCGAAGCCCTCGGCGTACGCCGCCGCCATCGCCTTGCGCGACGATCTGAACTCATCGACGCGCTCCATCTGGCAGATGCCCAGGGCCGCCTGGACATCGTTCATGTTGTACTTGTAGCCGGCCTCGAGCACCTCGTAGTACCAGGGACCGCGGTCCGAGTAGCGCTTCCACGCGTCGCTCGACATGCCGTGCAGAGCCAGTCGCCGGATGCGGTCCGTCACGTCTGCGTCGGGAGATGTCACGATGCCGCCCTCCCCCGTCGTGATGCCCTTCGTGACGTAGAAGCTGAACGAGGTCGCATCGGCCATCGAACCGATGCGCTTCCCGTCGATCGTGGCGCTGATCGCGTGGGCTCCGTCGGCGAGGACCCTGAGGCTCCGGTCGCGTGCCAGTCCGATGACGGCGTCGATGTCGGTCGGACGACCCGCGAAGTGAAGAGGCAGCAGGAGCTTCGTGCGCTCCGTCACGGCGTCGGCCATCGTCGCCGCGTCGGCGTTGAGCGTCTCCGGGTCGATGTCGACGAGCACCGGCCGGGCGCCCAGGTGGACGATCATGTTCGCGGCGGCGGCGAAGTTGAGCGCCGGGAGGACGACCTCGTCGCCCTCGGAGATGCCGAGCGCCACCATGCCGAGGTGGAGGCCGGCGGTGCACGAGTGGAGCGCCGCCGCACCGGGGACCCCGATGTACTCGGCCACTGTCTTCTCGAACTCACGCGTGCGGGGTCCGACGGTCAGCCAGCCGGACTTCAGGGTCTCGACGACCGCGTCGAGCTCCGCCTGCCCGATGGACGGCCGCGCGAACGGCAGGAAGGCCTCGCGGACGGGACGTCCCCCTTCAGACGCGGGAAGGTCGGTCCTCATGATGCTCCCTTGTGCTCAATGCCCTCGAAGATCGTAGAGAAGGCGCGTACGACGCCTTCGCGGTCACCGGCGTGGGCCAGTCTCTCGAGCTCCTCGATGTCCTCGAGGGGCGCCTCGAGGTCGGTCGCCGGGTCCTGCTCGACGACGAGGATCTTCCTTCGATCGGTGCGGCGGAGCTTCTCGGTCGAACACCAGAGCTCCTCATGGAGCTTCTCACCGGGTCGGAGACCCGTGAACTCGATGGGGATGTCGCGTCCGGGCTCGAAGCCCGACAGGCGGATCAGATGGTCGGCGAGTTCCGCGATACGAATCGGGTCTCCCATGTCGAGCACGAAGACTTCCCCGCCTCTGCCGAGGAACCCGGCCTGGATGACCAGCATGGCGGCCTCGCGGATCGTCATGAAGTACCTCGTGACGTCCGGGTGCGTGACCGTGACAGGTCCGCCGAGCCGGATCTGCTGCTTGAACATCGGTACGACGCTGCCCCGGCTGCCCAGAACGTTTCCGAAGCGGACGGCGACCAGCTTGGTGCCGGTGTCGGAACGCCGGGACATGTGGCCCAGCAGAAGCTCCGCCAGCCGCTTCGAGGCGCCCATGACGCCCCGCGGGCTCACCGCCTTGTCGGTCGAGAGCAGGACGAATCGCTCGGCCCCGTACCGCATCGAGGCGTCCACGAGGAGCCGCGTACCCGTCACGTTGTTGCGGACGGCCTCCTCGGGGTAGTACTCCATCAGGTGGACATGCTTGTGCGCCGCGGCGTGGTAGACGATCTCGGGACGGTGCGTTCGGAAGACCCTCTCGACGGACTTCTCGTTCGACACGCTGCCGATGAACGGCGTCTTGTCGACCTCCGGGTGGTTCTGCGCCAGCTCCCGATCGATCGCGTGGATGCTGTTCTCGCCCCGCCCCATCAGGACGATCTCCGACGGACCGAAGGACGCGACCTGTCGAACGAGTTCGGAGCCGATCGATCCACCGGCACCTGTGACGAGCACGCGCCGGTCGGACAGGTAGCCCCGCATCTCCTCCGCGTCGAGCGTCACCGTCTCCCGTCCGAGCAGGTCCTCGAGTTCGACGGGACGGATCTGGTTGATCTCGACATCGCCGAGGATTATCTCCCAGACGCCGGGGACGATCTTGAAGGACCTCCCGGCCTCCTCGCAGAGCCTGACGACCTCGCGGATCGTGTGGCCCGAGGCGGATGGAATGGCGATGACGATCTGGCCGACGTCGTGCTCCCGGGCGACGGAGACGAGGTCCGATATCGGCGCGAGGACGGGGGCTCCCGCGATGGTCGAACCGAGCTTCGCTGGGTCGTCGTCGAGGAACCCCACGATCACGTAGCCGTGATCGGGGCGCTGCCCCATCTCCTCCGCAACCATCGCCCCGGCGGCGCCGGCGCCGACGACGAGGGTGCGGACGGCGTCTCTTCTCTCCTCGCTCACGAACTCGCTCCCGTCAGCTGAGGCTCAACGGATGATCGCGACGCGCGCGAACGTCGTCGCCCCGTCGGGCCCTTCGACCCGCAAGATGTAGAGGCCGCCCGGCACCTCGTATCCGTCGTCGTCAAGCGTGTCCCAGGTGTACGGTTCCTCGCGCGTCGAGAGCGTTCGAACACGTTCACCGGTGATGTCGTATACCCTGATCTCCGAGCCCTCGGCAACGCCCAGCACCGTGACATCCCGGCGCGTCCCGTCGGACCGCCAGGGGTTCGGGAAGACCGGCATGGTCTGGCCGGGGACCGAGATGTCCGAATCGAACCAGTGAAGCTCCGTGTCGGCGATCGATTCGCCGATCGTCAGCGCCCAGACCGTGCCGCTCGCGCCGTGGACATCCACCCGGTCGACGGTCGGGTCGGCGAGCCCGTCCTCGACGCCGAAGGTCCTGATCGTCGTTCCGTTCGGGTACAGCATGGCCACGCCGGCGTCCGTGCCGGCCCAGATGTAGCCCCGCGCGTCGGTGGCCACCGAGCGGACCTCGCTTCCCGGCAGGTCGTCGATGACGGTCGGCCCGTTCCCCGAGTCGTCGAAGATGACCAGTCCGGCCTGTGTTCCTGCCAGGACCCGGCCGTCGTCGGCGACATGGAGCTCGAAAATGCGATTCGATGGAAGACCCGTGCCAAGATCGTAGTGGGTCCACGAATCGTCCTCGTACGTCGCGTAGTCGCCGTAGTCCCAGACGTCGATGCCGGCCGCGAAGTAGCCGATCCACAGGCGGCCGTCGTCGTCCACGGCCAGGGCGCGGACGTCGTCGTTCGAGAACTGCGTCTCGAACGGCTCGAAGGCGTTGTCGTAGTGCAGGACCGTGTCGGCGTCCGGGACATAGAGCTCGAGGGTACCGATCCAGTCGCCGCCCTCGTCGCGCATGCCGAACCAGATGTTGCCGTCCAGGTCCTCCGTCATCGAGAAGACGCGGCGGTTGGCGAAGTCGTCCGGATACGTGAAGTAGCTCCATGCATCGTCCTCGAGGAAACCCGGCGTTCCGGCGTCGTCCAGCACGTCGACCGTTCTGAAGCCGTCCCGGCCCAGCCACTTGAGACCCCGCGAGTCGACGAGAAGGGAGTACGCCCAGCTGTCCTGGCGGATGCCGCTCGTCGTGGTGTTGTGCACGACCGTCGTTCCATCGTAGCGGACGAGCCCGGTGTCGTTGGCCGACAGCCAGACGACCGACCCCTCGAGCGCGAAGTCGAGGATCCGGTTCTCGGTGATCTCGACCTGCTGCCACTGGGCGGCGGCGGGGACCGCCAGGGCCGCCAGTGCGACCGCACATGCGAGGATGCACTTCATGCCGTGTTCCTTCCCTTCGGTTCAGAGGTCCCGGAGCAGCGACCCGCGAAGGCCCGGCCGATCCAGCGGAGGACGATGCGCGCGTCCCCGCCCAGCGACCAGTTCTGGACGTAGTAGGCCTCCAGACGATCCGACTCGCGCTGTCCTTCCCGGCGCGCGGTCGGCGCGCCCGACAGGCTCATGAGACCGGGCCGCGCGTCCAGCCGGACGCGCGCGGCGGGTCCGAGCTTCTCGAGTGACCCAGGTGGCAGTGGCTCCGGGCCGACCATGCTCATGTCGCCCGCGAGCACGTTGAGCGCACCCGGCACACGCGAGAGACAGTGTCTCTCCGCGAAGCGTCGGAGCGGGCCCGGCCTGTCCAAGTCGGTCAGCGCGACGAGGCCGAAGACGGTTCCGCCCACGCCCAATCGCGGGACAAGGTGAAGCGGTCGCCTCCCCCGCGCGGCGGCACCGATCGTCTGCAACGCGAGGACCGGCGACCAGACGACTACGAGGAGGGCGGCCCCGACGATGTCGAGCGCCCGCTTCGCGCCGGCCCCGGCCTTCAGCAGGGCCTCGCGCTCGAACGTGACGACCGGAAGCCCGAGGAACTCCTCGACGCGGGCACGCCGCGTCAGGATGCCTGAGAGACCGGACACCATCCGAACGTCCACCGTGCTCTTCCTGGCCGCGAGGAGAAAACCGGCCACCTTCTCGTTCGGGATGTCGGGGTCGGCGAAGACGACCTCGGCGATGCGCTGCTCCTCGACCAGGCGCGGGAGTTCGTCGAGCGTCCCCACGACGGGGAAGCCGGCGTCGTGACGTTCGCCGTCGGTCGTCACCAGACCGACCAGATCGTAGCCGAGCTCGCGCCGCTCAACGAGGCCGGCCGCCAGTCCCGTCGCCTCCGGGCCCGTCCCCACCACGGCGACCCGCGCGAGATCGAAGCTCCCCGCTCGGAACGACCTGTGGATCGCCTTGCCGGCAAGGCGCAGAAGCCAGGAAACGACCACGAGCAGCACGAGGAACGCGGCCACCAGAACCCGGGAGTACAGCGTCTGCGAGGTCAGATACGTGCTGGCCATGAGGACGATGCCCGCGGCGGCGGTCGCCCTGAAGATACGGAGCAGGATGTCCGGCGCCGGTTCGCGCTCGATCCTCCGTCCATAGAGACCGAAGAACGCGAAGGAGAACAGGATGACGATGTTGGCGAAGACCAGGAAGGGTCTGTAGATGCCGAAGCCGAACATCGGCTTCTCGAGCAGTCCCTGGAGGCTCGACCGGAGGAGGAAGGCCAGCGAGAACGACCCGTTGACGGCGACGAGGTCGCTCACCAGGAGCATCGCGACGAGTATGACGTGCCTGTACTTCTTCATCGCGTAGATCAGACTCCCCCACTTCTCGTAGTAGCGCAGCATCGAGAGGATGTGCGCGAACAGGAGCTTCGAGGTCGAGGCGCTCTCCCTCGCATACCGGTGCGTCATGACGGAGTCCGCGACGTAGTAGACCTTCCATCCGGCCCGCCACGCACGGTAGCACCAGTCGACATCCTCGAAGTACAGGAAGAAGCGCTCGTCCATCAGCCCGATGTCGGCGAGCGCCTCGCGCCTGACCATCATGCAGGCGCCGATGATCCAGTCGACCTCGCGCGACGACGCGTGGTCGAAGTCGAGCATCAGATAGCGCGGGATCTCCCTGTTCCTCGGCAGGAGCTTCCCCAGCGGCGTCCGCCGCAGAAGGAGCGTCCACAGCGAGTAGAACCGTCGGCACGAGTGCTGAACACTGCCGTCGGCATTGAGGAGCTTCGCCCCCGCGATGCCGGCCCGGGGGTGCTCCTCCATGAACGCGTGAAGGCGCCGGATCGCCCCCTCCGAGACCTCGATGTCGGGGTTCAGAATGAGGACGTACCGGCCCCGGGCGGCATGAATGCCCTGGTTGACGGCCCTCGAGTACCCCATGTTCGCGGCGTTCTCGATCGTGCGGACCCGGGGGAACCGCTCCCGGACGAACGCCGGTGTGCCGTCGCTCGAGGCGTTGTCCACGACGATCGTCTCGAGCGAGACGTCGCACGGCGTGTCGTACAGCGACGGCAGGAGGCGCTCGAGGTGCTTCCTGCTGTTGTAGCTGACGACGACGATTGAGACCTCGTATGCCGCCGGTGTCTCTACGGTCTCCTCCAGATCCTCTCGAACATCAGACGCCAGACGAGCCACATGGCCTCCCAGACGATCCGTCTCGACATCTTGGATGTCCCGGAGTGCCGGTCGACGAAGACGATCGGGATCTCGACGAGATCGAAGCCTCTCCGCCAGCACCGGAAGTTGACCTCGATCTGGAAGGAGTAGCCGTCGGACCGTATGGTGTCGAGTTCGATCGACTCCAGGACCTCTCGTCTGAAGCACTTGAAGCCGCCCGTCGAGTCGCGGAGCGGCAGTCCCGTGATGAGGTGCGTGTAGACGTTCGCGAAGTAGCTGAGAAAGAGCCGCCGGAGAGGCCAGTTCACCACGTTCGCGCCGGTGATGTACCTCGATCCGATGGCCACGTCGTAGTCGGACGTGGCGTCGATGAGGGTAGGGATGACGTCGGGATTGTGTGAGAAGTCGGCGTCCATCTGGATGATGAGGTCGACATCGCGCGTGAGGGCGTGCTGGAAGCCCTGGACGTAGGCGGACCCCAGCCCCATCTTGCCGGGACGGTGCAGCACGTGGACGCGGCTGTCTGCCGCAGCGACCGAGTCGGCGTACTCGCCGGTCCCGTCCGGTGATCCGTCGTCGACCACGAGCAGCTCGATCCCCTCCCGCTGCCCGAGCACCCGAGGGATCAGCTCCTCGAGATTCTCCCGTTCGTTGTACGTGGGCACGACGACCATGGTCTTCATGCGGGGTCCTCCGAAGATCGACGCGTCGGCGCGAGCCAGAGAAGCGCGATGATGACGGCGGCGATGATGGTCAGAATGAGCCCGAGTCTCAGGTCGGGCGCGACGTGCTCGAGCACGACGCGGTGCTCTCCGGCCGGCAGCCAGACCGAGCGGAAGGCGTAGTTCGCCCGGATGATCTCTGCTTCCTCGCCGTTGACGGTCGCCCGCCAGCCGGGCGGGTAGTAGATCTCAGAGAAGACCAGAAGGCACGGCCGCCGGATGGATGCATCGACGACGATCTCGTGCGGCTCGAGCGAGACGATCCGCGCCGTGCTGCCCTCAGCCGACTCGACCGGGCCCGGGAGCTCTCCCTGGACGATGGCGTAGCTCAAGGGGTCGTAGCTGTCGACACCGAGCTCACGGAGGGCCAGAGCGTCGCTCGCGGAGGTCCTGGCCTCGCCGACGAGATAGGCGCGCGGCAGCGTGTAGGTGAGCTCGTGCACGCCCGGCGACACCGTTTCGAAGGCCGGGTGGTCGAGCGTCTCAGGGCCGACCACGTACCGGACGTTCAGAAGCGCCATGACCTTCAGATTCGTCAAGCCCGCCTTGTTGATGAGATCGTCCGCCAGGCGGAGCTTCGCCGGGTGGTATCCGCCGACGCTCTCGATCCGGTGGTACATCCACGTGTTCGAGGAGAACGACTGGTCGAGCGGCGCCACCCGGAACGTGCCGCTCTGCCGCTTGATGAACTCGATAGCCTGGTTTGAGGGGTAGTAGCTCGAGAGCGGCCGCATCCGCTCCGACTTCATGAAATGCGCGTCGACGATCCAGACGTCCACCAGGACGATCGCCGCGAGCGCCGCCAGCGCCAGCCACCCCCTGAGCTTCTTCGTGGCCGCCGCAGCGACGGCACCGCCGGTCGCCAGTGCGATACCGACGAGGATCCAGCCGTCCCGGGCGGCCATCGCCGCGGCGCGGGAGCCGAGCTCGCGAAGATAGGAGGCAGGGACCCCGGCGTGTTTCGCCATCAGGACGGAGGCCGCGGAGCGCGAGAGCGCGCCCGACGAGAGTGCCGTCGCGACGCCCACGACCGCGCCGACGGCCGCAACGGCGACGGCCCACCTGATGAGCGTCTTCCTGCTCCTCTGTTTCGAGAGCAGCGCGTGCACGCCGTGGCCCGCGAGACACGCGGCGGCGAACTGCGCCGGAAGCAGGAAGAGCGCCGGAACCCGGAATCTGCTGAAGCCGGGCAGAACGTTGTACAACAGGCGGTAGATCGGCTCGATGTAGCGTCCGAACGAGAGGAAGACGCCCATGGCGAACAGAAGCAGCAGAAAGCGCGTGTCCCTGTTCCTCCTGAGCCCAACGGCCAGCGCGGCCAGCGCGAGGACGGAGTAGCCGAAGTAGTGGGACACCTGGTTGAAGGGCATCGGGCCCCAGTACGTGTCGTTCGCGAGACCGTGGAACGACGGCACAAGGAAGCTCATGAGCTCCGTCGGATGGAACGACCACATCACGGCCTGCTCGAACCCCATCCCTCCGCCCTGGGCGGCGCGCGTCGAGAACTCCGAGTACGCCCGTACCGGGATGAGCAGCACGGCCGCCAGAGCGGCAGAGAGGACAACGCCCGCGACGAGAAGGCCGACCGGACGTCCCAGAGCCGCCGGGCGGCGTCCCGACCTGAGCTCGGCGACGAGAAAGTAGATCAGAAAGAGCCCGACGACCATCCAGGTGTAGTAGCTGACCTGAACGTGCCGCGCGAGGAACTGCAGTCCCCCGAACAGGGCCAGCGCGGCCGTCCATCGTCTCGAACCGGTCTCGAGGACGCGCTGTGCGGCCATGAGGACGAGCGGGATGTAGGCCGCCGTCAGGACCTTTCCGCCGTGGCCGATGGTGGCCAGTCCGACCAGGTGGGGCGAGATCATGAAGCCGAGGCCGGCGATGATCGCGCCCGTGCGCGACACGTTCCGTGAGCGAAGGAAGAAGTAGGTTCCGAAGCCGGCGATCAGATAGTGCAGGAAGAGGAAGAAGAGGCGCGGGAGGTCGATCCCGATCCCGCGCTCGACGACGAACCAGATCCAGTAGCTGGGATAGACGAAGGCGCTCCAGGTCATGCTCTCGAAGAAGGGCATCCCGGCGAAGATGAAGGGGTTCCACAGCGGAAGCTCGCCGGCGGCCATGCGCTCGAGGGCGTAGTCCTCGAAGATGGCGGCCGCGGCGAGGACGTCGCCTCCCGTCAGGATCTCTCCGAAGAAGACGATCCGTCTGAAGAAGACGAGCGCGACCACGAGGATGATCGCCAGCGCGATCCAGGTTCCGAGCCTCACCGGGTCGACCCGATGCTCAGCCGCCGCCGCGTTCGCGATCCTCTCGTCGGACTCCGTGCGTCTCCTTCGTACCATTCCCGTTCCCTTCGCTGCGCCTCAACCGATCACCCGTTCGACGGTCGCGGACCGAGCTGGTCCCGATGCCGTGCCATGATCGCGTAGCCGCCTGCAAGACGGATGCCCCAGGCGATGGCGGTCGCGATCGCGGCGCCCCAGAGCCCCATCGTGCGGATCAGCATGATGTCGAGGACGACGTTCACGACCACGCCTGCGGCGTTGTACCAGAGGAACGCCTTGAGCGCCGTCCTCGGCAGCCGACCGCCGATGACGCTTGAAGGTACAGAGTAGAACAGCTTGAGCACTCCGGACAAGGCGAAAGGCAGAATGAGGTACGTCCCGACGTCGTAGCGGCCCTCATAGAGGAAGTGGACCGCCTCATCGCCGAGCAGCAGGTAGACCGCCGTCATGGCGACCGCGATCCCGGCGATCCACGCGTTGAGCCGTGCGAGGGGTACCCTTGAGAGCGTGCCCGCGCGGGGCATGAGGACGTAGCCGATGGAGTAGAAGACGAAGTCGAACCCGCGCATGACGGCGAAGACCGTCGCGTAGACCGCCAGGTCCTCGAATCCCATCATCCGTCCGATGATGAGCTTGTCGATCGCCATCATGACGGAGAACGACAGCGAGAGCCCGAAGAACAGCAGTCCCTCCGTGAGGACCGAGCGCGGGACCCTCTCTCCGCCCCCGGCGAGCCCGGACGGCGTCGTGAACGCGAAGCCGGCGAACGCCGCCGCGAAGGCGCCGATGAGCGTCCAGAGTGCCGTGACCAGCGTCAGCGCGTCGAGTGCGTTGAGCACCACCAGGGCGAGCGCGGCCAGCACGAAGGGCAGCCGCATCCCGGTCATCGCCCGCTCGTAGCGGTGGCCGGCCCGAGCGACCGATGTCAGGAGGGTGAGTCCGTTCTGACACGCGACGAGCGTTACGGCCGAGACGGCGGCGAGGGCCGGGAGGCCGTAGTAGAGCGACGCCGCCAGAGCGGCCAGGGCGCCGGCCGGCAGCGTAGAGAGCAGCACGCGCGTGAGGTATCGGCGGGCGTCGTAGCGCTCGGCGCCGCCGCGCGACAGGAAGCGCACGATCGTCGAGTCCTGACCGACGAGCGTGATGGTCGAGAGGAGCGGCAGGGCGCCGAGAATGAGCGAGATGATCCCGACGTGTTCCCTCGTCAGCTCGCGCGCGAGGACCGTCTGGACGAGAAGCTGGCATGCCGCGCCGACAAGCACGATGAGGAAGACGCGGGCCACGCGGCGTGGCGTGGCGCCGGTCGCCGAAAGCAGGGGCTGGCCGCCCCGGCGGGGTTCCGTCAAGGGCCCTCCTTGAGCATCCTGTGGCGGAGGACGTGCCGACTACTCGATGTATCCCAGTGAACGCAGCTGGTCGCGGATCGACTCGTCCATCGACGATTCGATCTGCTGTCGTTCGTCCCGTACGCCGGGGCCGTACGATGGAACCGTCGTGACGGGATGGGAGGCGAGATGCTCCTGACGCACGATCTCCGTGAGGACGCGGCCCTCCATCTCCTCGGAGACCGGAACGCCCATGACCGCGAGAGCGGTCGGCGCGATGTCGAGGATCGTCGGTCCCTCCACGAGACCGCCGTTCCGGAACGCGGGACCGGAGGCGATGTAGACTCCGCGAAGGTCGTGCATGCCGGTCAGCTGCGGCTTGGAGGGGTCACGGTCCAGTCTGGCCTGGAATCCGTGGTCCGAGACGATGATGACGTTCATGTCCGGTCCGAGAGAGTCGAGCAGCCTCGCGAGCAGGGCGTCCTGGAACTCGTAGTAGTTCGGGATGACGTCCCCGTAGGCGGCCACGGCCTCGCGGTCGACACCCGTGAAGGCGTCCGGCTGCGAATACTGCCAGAAGAAGTGCTGGACGAAGTCGACGCCCCGGTAGTAGACGGCGACGAAGTCGGGGTGGTAGCGTGGGACCGACGCCTCGGCGGCGGCCCCGTAGATCGTGTCCCTGAGGAACCCCCATCTGAGCGGCTCATCGACGATGCGGTTCCGCTGGTACCTGAGGTCGCTCTCGTCGTAGCGGCCGTATCCCGGGTCGAAGGAGAAGCGGCCGAACCGCTCGAGCCGTCCGTCGGTCGGCTCGCCCGAGAGGGCGTGGTACGCCTGGAGCGGGGCCCTGGCCAGCGTGTGCATCCGGTCGGAGATCATCACGCCGCGGACGTCGTCGACGGGCCACGTGACGTACCAGCCGATCACGTTGACGACGCCTCCGCTCGCAGACACGACCTCCCAGATCGTCGGCGCCCTCCGCATCGTGGCGTTGACCGGCGTGCCTGAGTCGTCGACGAAGTCCTCAATGCCGTGCGCCGAGGGCAGTCGGCCCGTGGCGATGGTCGTCCAGATCCTCGGTGAGACGAGCGGCTCCAGCGAGAGGAGAGGTCCGTAGGTTCCCTCCTCCATGAGACGCTCGAACGTGGGAAGCCGTCCGGCCTCGACGAGAGGGCCCAGCATGTCCCAGTCGCAGCCGTCGACCCCGATGACGGCCACGCGGGCGGCCGACCTTCGGGAGACCCCGGCTCCGGGGACCCTCGCTCCGGGACCGAGGAGAGCCACGATGAGGAGCGCGGCGGCGAGCGCCCCGGCCAGCGTTCTGAGGCCCGGCGGCGTCAGTCGGTGCGTCAGGAGGCGGCGCACCCGCACGGCGGCCCACGCAGCGACGAGACCGAGCACGTAACCGGCGATGAGGACGGCCGCCAGCCCGATCATGTTGAGCTGTATCGTCGTCAGTCGTCCGGCCTGCACGAACGCCTCGGAGCCCTTGAGCGGCAGGAAGGTCACCGTCAGAAGGCCCCACGCCGAGAGCGCCGTCAGCGTGTGGACGACGCGTCTGAGATCGGCGTCGGGTGCGAAACGTCGCCGCGCCAGGCGGGCGACGCCGATGACGGCACAGGCGAGGAGAGCGAAGAGCGCGAAGGCCGCGCCGACGATCTGGAGCGCCAGGAACGGCCCGATCGACAGCCGGAAGCCCGTCGTGTCCAGTCCGACGATACCGAGCGCGCCGCCCAGGACCAGTGCGAAGGCGGCCGCTGCTCCCAGAACGAGCCCGGGTGTTCCGAAACGTCTCGTGTCGACAGAGTAGCTCACGCGTCCTCCCCGATCACCTGCCGGAGCGTCCCGAAGACCTCGTCGACGCTGACGTCGTCCATGCAGTCCGGCGTCTCATCGCAGGCCCGGCGGTAGCAGGGCGCGCAGGTCGCGGACGTCACGACCTTCGTTCCGCGGTCGAAGAGATCGATCTCCTGGGGGACGGTGGGGCCGAAGATCGCGACGACCGGCACGCCGAGAGCGACGGCGATGTGGAGCGCCATGGTGTCGCCCGTCACGAGGGCGTCGAGACGCCCCACGAGGGCCGAGAACTCGGCAAGTGGATGGAGACCGCCGTCGACGGCGGCGCCGCCCGACAGCTCGAGAACGCGCTCCATGCGAGGACGGTCATCCGGCCCCCCGAGCACGAGCGCGCTGCCCTCGAGCTCCGCCGTGATGCGCCTCGCAAGGTCGGCGTACCCCGCGGGCGTCCAGGCCTTCTTCGCGAAGACCGGGCCGGCGCCGACGTTGAGTCCGATCACGGGGTCCTTCAGGGTGAGCGTCTCTAGAAACGCGTCCGCCCGCACGATGCTCTCTCCGCCGAGCGCCATGACGTAAGGCTGTCTGGCGTAGGGCACGCCGGCGACGCGGCAGACGATCTCGGGATAGGTCAAGGTGTTCTCGTGGAATTTCATCTCGTTGGAGAGGCCGAGGGCGAGATCGTATTCGGCCCCATCGTTGAGCGCGCGGACCGTACCCCACTCGGAGAGGCCGAAACCGCGTCGGGCGTCGGCCTGCATCGAGTCGGCGAAGGCGGCCGCGCGGGGGTCCTTGTCGAGGCAGAGCACGAGGTCGAACGTCGTCCGCGAAAGCTCGAGCCAGGCGTCGAAACCGAACACCAGCAGGCGGTCGATGAGCGGGTGTCCTTCGAGGAGAGGCACCGACGGACCCTCGGTCACCCAGGTGACGTGACAGCGCTCCGTGGTCTCCCTGATCCCGGGCAGGACGGCGGTCGAGCGCAGGACGTCGCCGGCGGCAGCCAGCTTGACGACGAGGACCTTCGCACCCACCGGTGCGTAGTCCTCGCAGCCGTCGCAGGGGCCGCCGAAACGGCACGGCCTGTCGCCGATGTAGTGTCTGCAGTCCAGCTTCGGGTGATTCGGCATCGATCCCACCAGTCCTTGAAGGGCCGGACGATCCAGGGCGTGTCGCTACTCGATGTAGCCCAGCGACCTGAGCTTCTCCTTGATCCCCTCGTCCATAGGCGACTCGAGCGGGGCCTCCGGGTCCTTCGGCTCCCCCGTCTCGAACGTCGGCACCGTCTCGACCGGGTTCGCGGCGAGGAACGGTTCCTCGAAGATGTGGAGCATCGGCTCGCCGTCCATGTCCTCGGCGACCGGAAGACCCAGGTACGCCAGCAGGGTCGGCGTCACATCGACGACGTTCGCCTGCTCGCCGTGATGTCCCTTCCGTATCCCCGGGCCGCTCACGATGTAGGCTCCTTCGAGCGCGTGGTCCCACGGAACGTCCTTGTTGCCCTCCTTCGTCCGGATCCGCTCGCCGCGCTCCCAGCGCTCCTTCAGGTCGCGCTTCGTCTCGAACCCGTGGTCCGACACGACGATGACCGCGGCGTCGTCGGCCGCGTTCTCGAGGTACTTCGCGATGACGCCGTCGACGAACCGGTAGTAGTTCTCGACGACGCTGCCGTAAAGGCGGGCGTCCTGGTTGGACACCTCGAAGCCCTCCTCACGGCGGTAGCCCCAGTAGTAGTGTGCCGTCACGTCGGTCCCCTGCAGGTAGACGGCGAAGACCTCCGGCTCATAGCGTTTGAAGAGCGCGAGTCCCGCGTCCGCGAAGGTCTTGTCCTTCGCGTAGACCCAGCGCGCGTGGAACTGGCGTCTGGGGTCCGTGAAGCGGGAGTCGGAGAAGAAGCGGTCGAGGTCTGCGACCGTGACGTCTTCCTCGGTCATGATGTACGGCACGAACTCGTCGTAGAGCTCCTCGGGATACGTCCTGCCGGGAAACTCCTCGACGAGAAGACGTCCGCGCTCGTCCCGCGCCGCGCCGAACGGGATGCCGTGGAGGCTCCAGTTCATCGGCCACGCCCGCTGGGCGACCATGAAGCCGTTGACCTTCTCGGACGGCCAGCTGGGCCACCAGCCGACGATGCCGACCGAGACATCGTGCTCGGAGAGTATGTTCCAGAACGCCTTCACGAGCCGCATGTTGCTCGTGACGGGCACCTCGCGGTCGGTCCCCGGTACCTCGGCTGTGAAGCGCGTGATGCCGTGCTTCTCTGGGACGACGCCGGTCGCGATCGAGGTCCACATCTGGGGGGACTGGACCGGCTCTCCGCTCTGGAGCACGCCGTAGGTGCCCTCGTTGACGAGCCGCGCGAACGTCGGGAGCTCGCCCGCCTCGATCATCGGCGTCAGCACGTTCCAGGTCGCTGCGTCGACCGCGAAGATGAGGACCTGCGACGGTCCCTCACCCGCCGGCTCGTCGCCGTTCCCGCCGCAGCCGGCGGTCGCAGCGACGACGACCGTTACCAGGATCCACCGGAGCAGTACCCGTCTCATGCTGCCTCCTCCACGTCCCCGCCTCTCAGGTTCTCGGTGCGCCTCTGATCACGTCCGCGGCTCCCCTCGCGACCGCCGCCGCGTTGCGCCCCGAGCCCGAGAAGAGCTGCCGGAAGGCGAACCAGAGCGCGCGCACGACCGTCGACGGGACGATCCCGATCCAGTGCCATGGACGGCCGTGCAGCGAGAAGAACCTGAACGTCGACCGGATGCGGTGATAGATCTTGAACGGCGTCAGCCCGCCGCCGGAGCTCGACGACACCTTGTGCCACATGCGCGCGTCGCCGACAGCGACGATGGCAAACCCGGCCTTCGCCGCGCGGACACACCAGTCGGTGTCCTCGTTGTACATGAAGTAGTCCGTGTCCATCAATCCGATCTGCCGGACCGCCTGCGCGCTGACGAGAGCGGCGCAGCCCGTCACGTAGTCGACGTCGTGCACGCCCGCGAACTGCCCGCGGTCGCGTTGCCGGATGCCGACGTGCCGGATGTGACCGGTCCACCAGCCGATTCTGCCGCCGGCCGACCAGACGACATCCGGCATCTCGTGGTAGTAGATCAGCGGGCCGAGAAAGGCCGCATCGGGCCGTCCCGACGCCGCCTCCACGAGTGCCGACAGGCAGTCGGGCGCGACCTCGACGTCGTTGTTCAATACAAACATGTAGTCGGCGCCGTCGTCGAGCGCAACCCCGGCGCCCGCGTTGACCCCGGCCGCGTAGCCCCGATTGTCCCCCGCTTCGATGATACGGACCCCGGGAAAGGTTTGTCTGATGAACGCAACTGAACCGTCTGTCGACGCGTTGTCGACGACGAGTACGTCGAGCCCCTCGAAGTCCGATGCGAGGAGCGTCTCGAGACACGGCCCGACCACGTCGATCCCGTTCCAGTTGACGACGATGGCCGTTATGCGCGGAGCCGTCACCGTGTCCTCTCCATCTCGAGGAAGTCGCGAACGGCGGTCCGCAGGAGGTCGCCGGCCCGGTCTCTCCTCGCCTCGACCGCGACGTTCGCTCTGAAGCGCTCCGCGAGGTCCTCCCGGAAATACCTGACGAGCGCCTCTCCCAGCGCGTCGGGGCTGCGCGGCTCGACGATCAGGCCGGTGCTGCCGTCCGCGACGACCTCCGGAAGTCCACCGACGTTCGTGCTGATCACCGGGACGCCGCACGCGAAGGCGATCTGCGTGATCCCGCTCTGCGTCGCCGAGAGGTACGGCAGGGCGACGACGTCGGCGGCCGAGAAGTAGCGCGCAACGTCCTCGTCCGGAACGTGCTGATCGACGATCCGGACGCGGTCGCCGATCCCCAGCTCCTGGATCAGCTGGTCGTACTTCGCCCGCGAGTCGTAGAACTCACCGACGATCAGGAGCTCCGCGTCCGTCTCCGAGGCGACGCGCGGCATGGCCCTCAGGAGCTGATCGAGTCCCTTGTAGGCCCGGACGTAGCCGAAGAACAGAATGGTCGGCCGAGAGAGTCCCAGAGCGCGCCGCGCCTCCTCCCGGTCGACGCCCTCGGGCATGTAGCAGTCGTAGACAGGCAGCGCCGCCTGACGGATCGGGACGGTCGGATAGAGCGAGTGAATGCGGCTTCTGACGACGCTCGACAGTACGATGAAGTAGTCCGCCTGTGAGAGAGCGTAGCGCGTCAGGTACTGATCGACGAAGCGGTTCTCGTGCGAGACGACGTTCTCGGCGACGAAGACGATGCCGCAGTCCGTCCTGCGCCTGAGGGCTCTCGCGATGGTGCCGTAGGCCGGACCGAAGAAGGGATTCCACCAGACGAAGACAGCGAGGTCGGGTCTGCGAGCCGGCTCGGCTATCCAGCGGGCCGCCCTCCACCAGCTCAGCGGGCCGATCGAGTCGATGATCTGGCGGGACGGCGTCATCTTGACCGGGTCGTGGCTCCTGTTCATCTGGGTCTTTCCCGGGAACAGAAGCTCGGGATAGAGACGCTTGAAGGACGCGATGTAGGTCTCGTGGTCTCTTCTCAGACTCTCGTAGAGGTGCGCCACGAAGAGAGCGTTCCCGCCGCGGAACGGATACGACGGTCCGACGATGGCGATCCTCGCGGACGTGGTCGAGGTGAAGCCGCTCGATCCTCCGCGGGCTTCGCCGCGCGCCGTCATGCAACCTCCTTCGGGTCGAGCCGCTCGCGGACGGGGTAGTCCGCATCCCCTCCCCGAACGTGCGCCATCATCTCACCCAGAAGCCCCAGCGAGACGAACTGGACGCCGACCACCATCAGGAGGATGCCCAGCGTCAGGAGCGGCCTGCGACCGATGGCCTCGCCCATGATCTTGAGCACGGTCAGATAGGCGCCGATCAGGAAGCCGACAATGAACAGCGCCGAACCGACCATCCCGAAGAGGTGCAGGGGGCGCGTCACGTAGCGGTGAAGGAAGAGCACCGTCAGGAGGTCGAAGAACCCGCGCATGAAGCGCTCGAGCCCGTACTTCGAGACGCCGTGCTCCCTCGCGTGGTGTCTGACCGGCGTCTCCGTCACCCGGAAGCCCGCCCAGTGTGCGAGGACGGGCGTGTAGCGGTGGAGCTCTCCGTAGACGCGGATCGTCTTGACGACGTCGCGGCGGTAGGCCTTGAGTCCGCAGTTCATGTCATGGAGACGAAGACCCGAGACCACGGACGTCACGCCGTTGAAGATCTTCGAGGGCAGCCGCTTGGACAGCGGGTCGTGCCGCTCCTTCTTCCAGCCGCTGACGAGATCGTAGCCGTCTTCGAGGAGCGCGACCATCTTCGGGATCTCGGCGGGGTCGTCCTGCAGGTCGGCGTCCATGGTGACGACGACGTCGCCCGTGGCTTCCCGGAAGCCGACCGCCAGCGCCGCCGATTTTCCGAGGTTCCGTCCGAAGGAGAGCACCGTGATGTTCCCGTTCGCCGCGTTGAGACTGCGCAGGACCTCCATCGAGCCGTCGGTGCTGCCGTCGTTGACGAAGAGAACATCCCATTCCATGTCGGTCGGCTCGAGCGCCGCGTCGATCCGGTCGTAGAGCTCGGTGAGACTCTCCTCCTCATTGTACAGGGGTATCACAAGCGTCAGTTTCATCTGCCCCTTCTCCTCAGGCCTGGTCGGAGGCCACGAGCGAGCGCATCCACGCGCACTGAGCGCGGATGCCGTCGTCGAGAGTCACCCCGGGCGCGAAGCCCAGGTCGTGTCTCGCCCGGTCGTTCGCGGCGAGCGTGTCGGTCACGTCTCCCCTGGCCTTCTCCGTGTACTCGCGCCGGATCGTCGTCCCGAGCGCGTTCTCGATGCTCTCGACCGCCCTGTTGAGCGAGACGCGGCTGCCGCCGCCGAGGTTGAAGACCGTCCCCGGGGGACCGTCCGTGAGGGCCGCCACCGTTCCCGCGACGATGTCGTCGACGTACGTGAAGTCCCGGGTCTGTTCTCCGTCACCGTAAATCGTGATCGGCTCATCTGCAAGGGCCGCCCTGATGAACCTGTGAAAAGCCATGTCCGGCCTTTGCCCGGGGCCGTACACGGTGAAGTACCGGAGCGAAACGGTCGGGACGCCGTAGCTCCTGTGATAGAGGACCGCGAGGTGCTCCGCGGCCAGCTTCGTGACGCCGTAGGGCGACACGGGGCACGTCCGGCCGTCTTCCCGCATCGGCAGGTCCTCGGTCTCCCCGTAGACCGACGAGGAGGAGGCGTAGACGAACCTCGAGAGGTCGAGGTCCCTCGCCGCCTCGAGGAGACGCTGGGTCGAACGGATGTTGCAGTCGATGTAGGTGTCGAAGTCGGCGCCCCAGCTGTCGCGGACGCCCGCCTGCGCCGCCAGATGACAGACGGCGTCGACGCCGTCGAGAAGCGGAGCCGGGTCGGCGGAGGACAGATCGGCCTCAATGAGCTCGAACCCGTCCCGACCCCGGAGGTCGGCCACATTCGATTCCTTCTGCGCTCTGCCGTAGTAGTTCGTGAAGGCGTCGACCGCGCGGACATGTGTCCCGCTCTCGATGAGCTTCCGGGCGACGTGTGAGCCGATGAACCCGGCCGCTCCGGTTACCAGGACGATGTTCATGGGGTTCCCTTCATTCTCCGACCGTCTCGCAGGCGTCCGACGCCGGGCCCGTCGCCCGGAAACTCTCGGAGACCTTGATGCCCATCGCGGCGAACGAGCCGACGCCCACCCCCGTGATGATGAGGCCTGTCAGGGCGTGGGCCACGATGATGACGGCCATGACCTCGGCCTTCGGGATCGATGCGACGCCTATGCCCCCGGCGAAGATGAGGCGGATCACGAACTCGTTGTAGCCGATCTGCGCCGGCGGCGTGGGGAGGATGTAGGACAGTGTCAGCAGCGTATAGCCGAAGAGCACGGATACGTACGGCACATCGATCGCGAAGGCCCTGAACATCATGAGGAAGTAGGACGCGTCGATCAGAACGGCGGCCACCGTCAGGCCGATCAGGGGAACGACGGTCCTGACGTTCTCCCTGGCGATGCCCATTCCGTCGACGAAGAGCGAGATCCACTGCGTCAGCCTGGCTCTCGGACCGCTCGGGAGCCACGAGAAGAGCCCGCACAGGAGCTTCGTCGCCGCCTCTCCCCTCCGGAACGCGAGAATGAGAATGCCGACCGCGGCCAGGAAGATGGCGAGAACGGAGTAGATGAGGACGGCCAACGGGCCCTCGACGCGGATCGAGAGCACGGGCACGGCCACGACGACGAAGATGATCGAGACGAGTTCGAAGACCTTGTCCACGTAGACGGTCGGGAGGCTCGTGGCGATCGGGATGCCCTTCAGACGCTTGAGGAAGAACGACTTGGCGATCTCCCCGGCCCTGATGGGGATGACATAGTTCAGGAAGTAGCCCGCCATCAGCATGAAGAAACTGTCGCGGACGCTGACGCGGGTCACCGGCATCAGGATCAGCCGCCAGCGGACGCTTCGCACGAGATAGGCGACGACGTAGAGCAGGCCGCCGAGCGCCAGGTACCTCCAGTCGGCGCGGCCGATGTTCTCCGTGATCTCCGAGACATCGATCCCGTGCAACGCGAGCGCGAGAAGCGCCGCCCCCGCACCGAGCGCGAGGATGATCCTGATGCTACGCCGCATGTGCCCGCTCCTTCTCGGCCAGGACGCCCCGGTGATGCGCGAAGAGGATGCGGAGCGGCGACCTGGTCCGGCGCTCGATGAAGAAGTGGCGCTCCAGGTCGCGCACGAGGTCGTCTCGCTTCGGGCCGTCGAAGTACGGGAGGTCGTCCGCCGTCCACGTGTAGCGCTCGAGGCGCTTCGACCCCGAGACGAAGCGCTTGAGGAACGGCAGGAACGTGGCCGCCACCTCCTCGATCGGCGAGTCGATGTCGGGCCACCACGGGACGTCGACCAGGAGCTTCCGTACGACCCGGCAGCCGCGCTCCTGGAGCATCCTCGAGATCCTCCCCACGTTCATCATCTCGATGTTCCCGTGGGACCACGCCTCCGACGCGGCGCGATGGTGCAGCCTGTGGACGGGGAAGCCGTAGTTGAGCGTATTCGACACAAAGATGAGCACGTAGCGCTTCGATGCCTCGCACATGTCGCCGATGAGCGCCTCAGGCTCGGGCGCCTGGGGCAGCGCGTTGAAGTTCCAGACGAGGTCGAACCGCGCGCCCTCGCGTTCCAGACGAAAGTCGCGGGAGGTGCGCAGCGTGACGCGGTCCGAGAGGCGGAGGTTGCGCCACGCCCTCCTGGCGAGCGCCACCTCGTCCGGGTCGGAGAGCACGACCTCAACGTCGGCGCCGCCCTGAGCGAACGGCACGCTGTTCAGGCCCCTGATACCGGTGATCCCGTCGGCTGGGCCCTCGAGCACGGATGAGACGTCGAGATCCGCGGCCAGTCTCTCGACCAGACGCGCCAGCGCGATGCGTTCGTAGGTGGTTCCGAGTCCCGTGTCCTTCTCGACTGCCGGCATGACCTCTCCTACAGCTCCTTCCTCAGTGTCTCGGCGACGTCGCGGGCCGACGGCGGGCAGCCCGGAATGTGCACAAGGGCCTCCTTCTCGGCAAGGCCCTTCGTGCAGCGGCCCAGGCAGACGACCCGTCCGCGTTCCGGAGGGATCGACGCCTTCCGTCCCTGGATGATGTGAAGCTTCCCGAAGAAGCCCCAGTAGAGGAGCTTCGGCACGAGGGTGAACCAGTATTTCGGCTCGTGTACCGCCAGCTTGACCGCGGCGCTGAAGGAGTCGATGCACATCGAGCAGGCGGTGCAGTCCCGCCAGGAGTAGATGTTCATCACTCGGCCGTACTGCTCGTTCGCCGGCTCGAAGGCGACCGGCGTCGCGTCGCCGATGACCGTCGGCGAGAGCGAGCCCAGTCCCTCGTCGGCCGCGAACGTCAGGTGACGGATCTTCTCCGGGTCGAAGCCCATGAGGCGCGCACAGGCCGCGTCGACCTCGAGCATGTTGGTCCCGGCCGCCAGCATGCGCGACCGCTTGGGGCGACCGTTCAGCGGTCCGTCGCCCTCGAGCCCGACGATACCGTCGACGATGATCAGGTGCGGCGGGACGATGCCCGCGTGCTGCGCCAGCGGGTCGTGGAGTCCCAGCTGGTGGTCCTGCTTCTTGGCGGCCTCGGAGAGCATCCCCTTGTGGTTCTTCACGGAGAGCGTCACGCGCGTATAGCCGTGCGTCTTCATCTTCGGGAGGTTGACGTAGAGGTCGGCATCCTCGAGGACGACGGGCACCCCTATGGTTCCGTACTTCCACTCCCTGTCCCGACGCTCCGCATCGTTGAACGAGACGAGCTCGACGCCCAGACGCTCGGCGAGCGCATCGTAGCCGGTGACGCGGAAGACCTCGGGAACGTCGAGCCCGACTCCCGGGCCGTCGGCGATCGTGATCCGATCGATGCCGTGCTCCCGGAGCACAAGGACGACGGCCTCCGTGACGGCAGGGTGGGTCACGATGGCGGTCGACGGCTTCGCGGCGATGACGAGGTTCGGCTTGAGGAGCGCCGACCGTCGTCCGTCCAGGTCGAGTTCGAGCTCGAGCAGGGCGCGCCGGACGAAGTCCGCGATCTCGGGTACGCGATAGGCTCCGGCGGACTCGACGAAGACGCTCACGCCTCACCTCCCTCGTCCCTGGACGCGCTTCCGCCCGTCGCCAGGTCGAAGGCCGCGCCCGAAAGCGTCGGGAGGTGCATGAGCATGTTCGTGTAGCCCGCGTTCGCGAGCGGACAGGCGCACTCCCCGCGGCGCACGTGGCCCCGGAGACGGCGTGCCTCCGGGCTGAACCAGACGGTCGGGAAGTCGTAGCCGGCCTCCCGGAGGTTCCCGACGGAGGCCGCCTCGATACAGCAGAACCAGACGTCGCCGTCGGGGGCGATCTGCGCCGAGGCGACGCCGGCGTAGCACGGGATGATCTGGCGATGTGACGCGAGGTAGCGCTTGACCATCTCGTAGTATCGGACGCGGAACGCCTGTGTGACCCGGGCGATGCCTGCGTGACGCTCCGCCCTGATCCGTTCGATCAGGTAGTCGACGGCGCGGCCGTACTGCTCCGGCGACGGCGTCACCCCCGCGCCGACAGTGTCGAGCTCCACGCGCTCCTCGGCGATCTCGGTGATGAACGAGTCGGGGGCCAGCTCTCTGTGGATCGTCTCGTAGATCTCGGGTATGCGGTCGACGTTGTGCACCGAGATGACGCTGTGGACGCCGATGGCCAGGTTCCGGGCGCCGAGCCCGCGGAGCCCCTCGTAGGTTCGCACGGCCTTCTCGAAGTTCCCGGGGACGCCCCGGATTGCGTCGTGACGCTCCCCGATGTCGTCGAGCGAGAGGTTGACGATGACCTGCGTGTCCGGCGCGCCGTGGCAGATCTCCCGGACCATTCCCGGGATGCGGTCATGGAGAATGCCGTTGGTGGGGATGTTGATGATCCCCGGCCTCGTCCGGTCGTGCGCGCTCCGGCAGATCTCCGGAAGGTCGTCGCGAAGGAACGGCTCTCCCCCGCTCATCGTGAACCAGTACGGCGTCGTCCCGAACGACGCGAAGACGCGGTCGAACTCGGACGCCGTGAACTCCTCGGCCCGTTTGTTGTAGACGTTGCACGTCCTGCATCGGGAGTTGCAGCGGTAGGTGACGCTGACGGTCAGGTTGAGCGGCAGCATGCGGGGGCGGCCGAACGCCCGCATGCACCAGTACAGCGGTATGCGTGAGACGACCCCGATCATGTCCGTTCCTCGGGATCGGCCGGCGCGCCGTCGAGTTCCTCGAGGTCCTTCGTCGACTCGGAGACGGCCCACGTGTAAGGGTTCCTTCCCCGGACATGGTAGTCGTACGTACCGAGGAGACGCCCGACGAACTCGAGGAACACGCCGCCCAGAGTGTAGAGCAGGGTCCGCGGCCGCCACTCGAGGTCCTCGAAGAGGACGTCGAGGATCCCTCCGACGTTCTTCGTGGAGACCTCGTACGACTCACTCGCCTCGAGCCACAGGTGCCCGGCGTAGATCCTGCGTCGCTGTCTGAGGAAGTCCCGCACGTTCGAGGCGCCCTTGTTGCGGACGACGGCGTCCGGTACGTACGCCAGCCGCTTGCCCTCCTGCGCGACGATGGCCTCGATGCTCGCCTCGTCGACGGCCGTGTCCTCTGGAATCGACGCGACGAAGCTCCGGAATGCGACCATCTCCCCGAGCTTCGGGTGCTTCAGGGCGAGCTTGTGGTGGAGGCGCCACAGCATGTGCACGACGAAGCCCATGAAGGTGTTCTCGTCGTCGACCGGGACGGGACGGCCGCCCGTCATACCGATCGCGGGGTCGTTGAAGGGCGCGACCATGCGCTCGACGCAGTCGGGCGCCGGCACGGTGTCGCCGCTCTCGAGCACCAGAACGTCTCCGGTCGCCTCCGCCAGAAACAGGTTGATGGCAGAGGCCTTCCCTTGCCGGGACGCCTGGGGGAGCAGCCGGATCCGTGCGTCGCGGGTCTCCCAGCGGCGGACGATCTCGTCCGTACGGTCGGTCGAGCCGCTGGAGACGACGAAGATCTCCGCGATCTCCGCGTCGACGAGCCTCTGGTCCACGAGCGCCTGGAGGAGCCGGTCGATATTGCGCTCCTCGTTGTAGGCCATGACGCCGATGCTGACTCTCAACAGGGCCTCCGTCATCTGCCTTGAAAGAGCCTGTCCGCCAGAAGCGGCGGGAGTCCTGCGTCGCGGATCCTGCCGGCGGCGCGTTCCACGTCGTACGCCACCCTCATGAAGCTGACCGTGTGCTCCGTCGTGTCGAGGACGCCGGCGGCCGCCGCGGGGTCGCCGTCCCTCGGCTGGCCGACGCTGCCGACGTTGACGATGGCCCGGAGGCCGTCACCGTACGGCGCGACCGTGCCCGCCTCCACCGTCCCCGCCCCCTTCGCGTCGGAATACGAGAGCGGGGCGTGCGTATGGCCGAAGAGGCACAGTGCCTGCTGGAACTCGTCCAGTTCGCGGTCTGCCGTCGCCATATCGAGTATGTACGGCCAGCCGATCGGGTCGGACGGCGCCGCGTGGACCATCAGGACGTCGTCGAGGACGTGGGTCAACGGAAGCCGGGACAGGTAGTCCGAGGCGCCGTCGTCGAGCCGCTCCCGCGTCCACGCGATGGCCCTGGCGGCCCACACGTTGAACGAGGCGTCGAGGGCGGGATCCCCGACGGCGTGGTCGTGGTTACCTCTGACGACGAGCGTGTCGAGCTCCCGAACGCGGTCTACGACCGCCCGCGGCTCGGCGCCGTATCCGACGAGGTCACCCAGACACAACCAGCCGTCCACCGCAACATCCTCGAGGGCCGCTACGACGGCCTCGAGGGCGTCGATGTTGCCGTGGATGTCGCTCAGGATCCCGTAGCGCACTCGTCCCCCAGCTCATCGACTCCGGCGGCGCCGGGCTCGCTCGCGTGCGCCGCGGACGCTCCGTGGTCCTTCCGCTCTCTCGCGATGCGGTCGAGCACACCGTTGACGAACCGCCCGCACTCCTGCGAGCTGTACTTCCTCGCTCCGTCGACGGCCTCGTTGATTATCGCTCCGACAGGGACGTCGGGTTTGTAAAGGAGTTCGTAGACGCCGATCCGGAGGATGCTCCGGTCGACGGCCCCCATGCGGGAGATCTCCCAGTGCTCGCTGGCATCCGAGATCGCGCGGTCGATGCTGCCGCGTTCGGTGCGCACGCCGGCCGTCAGCTCCTCAGCGAAGGCCCGGGCCTCCTCGTGAACGCCCTCGATCCCGGGGATCGCGTCGTCCACGAGCCCCGTGACCTCCTCACGGTACAGGAGCTTCAGTGCGAGTTCCCTGCCCTCGCGTCGGACGCCCAAGATCGCCTCCGGAACCTAGTCGAGTCTGGCGACGAGATCGGCCAGTTCCATCGCGGACATCGCGGCGTCCCAGCCGCGATTGCCGGCCTTGGAGCCCGCGCGCTCGACCGCCTGCTCGAGCGTGTCGGACGTGATGACCCCGAAGACGACGGGCACGTCCGCAGTCATGCCGGCCTGGGCGACGCCCTTGGCGGCCTCCGCCGCAACGTAGTCGAAATGCGGCGTGGCGCCGCGGATGACGGCCCCTAAGCATAGTACTGCATGGTACTTCCCCGAGTCACCCATTCTCTTGGCGACCGGCGCGATGTCGAACGCGCCGGGGACCCACGCGATCGTGATGTCGTCGTCGGCGGCGCCGTGGCGTCTGAGGCAGTCCATCGCGCCCTCGAGAAGGCGGAGCGACACGAACTCGTTGAACCGCGAGACGACGATGCCGAAGCGGCGCCCCTCGCCGGTCACATTGCCTTCGAGAACCTTGCTCATTCGTCCTCTCCCTTGCGTTGGGCCTCTGATCCGACAGGCTCCTCCCTGAGCTCCAGCAGATGTCCCAGCTTCGTTCGCTTCGTACGGAGATAGCGTTCGTTGCACTCGGTCGGCGGGATCTCGAGCGGAACGCGTTCCACGATCGTCAGCCCGTATCCCTCGAGCCCGACGACCTTCCTCGGGTTGTTCGTGATGAGACGGATCCGCCGGACGCCCAGGTCGGCCAGGATCTGGGCGCCCTCGCCGTAGTCCCTGAGATCGGCGTCGAACCCCAGCTCCTCGTTCGCCTCGACCGTGTCGCGTCCCTCGTCCTGCAGCATGTAGGCGAGCATCTTGTTGCGAAGCCCGATGCCGCGGCCCTCCTGCCGCATGTACAAGAAGACGCCCTCGCCCTCCCGTTCGATCATCCGGAGGGCCTCGCCGAGCTGGTCGCCGCAGTCGCAGCGTCTCGACCCGAAGACGTCGCCCGTCAGGCACTCCGAGTGGACGCGCACGAGAACGTCCCGATCAGGTTCAGGGGTTCCCTTGACGAGAGCAACGTGGAGCATGCGACCGTCGAGGCTCTCGTAGAGCCGCAGTCTGAATGTCCCGTATCTGGTGGGCAGCGTGGTCCTCGCGACCGGTTCGACCAGCCGCTCGGTCCTTTGGCGATAGGCGATGAGATCCTCGACGCTGACGAGATGGAGCCCGAATCGCTCGGCCATATCCCGTAGCTCCGGAAGACGTGCCATCGTCCCGTCCTCGCTCATTATCTCGCACAGGACGCCGGCCGGTGAGAGTCCCGCAAGCCTGGCGAGATCGACGGCGGCCTCCGTGTGGCCGGCGCGCCGGAGCACGCCGCCGTCGCGCGCCCTCAGCGGAAACACGTGCCCCGGTCGGGCGAGATCCCGGGGCGTGGTCGAGGGGTCGACGAGGGCACGGATGGTGACGGCCCGGTCGTGGGCCGAGATCCCGGTCGTCGTGCCCTCGACCGCGTCCACGGAGACGGCGAACGCGGTTCCCATCTTGGATGTGTTCTTGCCGACCATCGGATGCAGGTCGAGCTCGTCGAGCCGCGCGCCCGTCATCGGCACGCAGATGAGACCGCGTCCCTCGCGCGACATGAAGTTGACGCCGTCGGCCGTCACGCGGTCCGCGGCCATGATGAGGTCGCCCTCGTTCTCTCTCGTCTCGTCGTCGACCACGATGAGCATCCGGCCGCTCCGGACGTCCTCGATGGCGCTTTCGACCCGTGCGATCGCGTCCTTCATCGTCGCTTCCGTCCCGTGAAGCCGAGCGCTTCGAGGCGCTCGTGTGTGATGCCCGATGTGTGCCTCTTCGTCGTCGACCCGTCGGCTCCTCGGTCGCCCTCGAGAAGTGCATCCAGGTGCCGGGCGAGCAGGTCGGTCTCCAGGTTGACCATCGTCCCTGGTTTCCAGGAGCCGGCCGTCGTACTCCTGAGCGTCTCCGGAATGAGAGCGACGCTGAACACGCCGTCTCCGAGTCCTGATACGGTGAGGCTGATCCCGTCGAGCGCGACCGAACCCCGGAGCGCAACGTAGCGCGCCTCCGGGCCGGGGAGCTCGATGGTCGCCACCCGCCCGTCGCCCTCGGCCGTCACGTCCCTGACGCGCGTCGCCGCGTCGACGTGCCCGGTAACGAAGTGGCCTCCGAGTCGATCGCCGACACGGAGGGCCCGTTCCAGGTTGACCTTCGTTCCGGGGAGCGCCGCGCCGAGGGTCGTCCGCTCAAGCGTCGTCCGGACGGCATCGCTCACGAACGAGCCGCTCTCGTGTCCGACGACGGTCAGACAGGCCCCGTTCACGCTGACGCTCTCGCCGGTCTCGAGCTCCATGCCGAAGGACGCGTCGACCGTCAGGCGCGCTCCCGTCGCCGTCCGCGTCGCTCTCCGGACCGTTCCTACCGTCTCGATCAGCCCCGTGAACATGATGACCGCTCCCTGTCGAAGGCGGCATCCGGGCCGTCCGCCGGTGCAGCCGCCGCAAGATCGGCCTCGAACCGGATGTCGCGCCCCGTCTGCGTCCAGGTGACCCGCCGCATGCACGAGCCGTCCGCCAGCCCTTCGACCGGCAGCTGGGTGAACGAGGGCGTACCGCGCTCTCCGAGGAGCCTGGGCGCGATGTAGAGCGTCAGGCGGTCGACGAGCCGCCGCGCGAGGAGCGAGGTCGCCAGGCTGCTCCCTCCCTCGCAGAGAAGGTCGAGCGTCCCCCTCGCCGCGATGCGCTCGAGCGCCGCGCGCGGGTCGACGCCGTCCGGGCCGCGCGGTGCGGGGATCGTCGCGACACCCAGGCGTTCGAGCTCCGAGCGCCTCGCTGCGTCGGCGTCGTCGGCGCAGACGACATGCGTTGGAACCTCCCCGGCAGTCCGGACGAGGGCCGAGTCCGTGGCCAGACGGGCCTCCGTGTCGAGAACGAATCTCCGGGGCTGCCGTCCGGGGCGTCCGTCGCGTCGGTCGGTCAGCATGGGGTCGTCGGCCAGGGCCGTCCCTATGCCGACCAGGACACCGTCGACGCGGGATCTGAGGGTGTGGACCTCCTCGAGCGACTCGGGACATGAGATCGCGCGGGGGCCGGACGACGGCCCCGCGATCCTGCCGTCGAGCGAACAGGCCAGCTTGAGACGAACGTAGGGACGGCCCGTCCGGCGGTACGTCATGTACGGCGCGTTCTGGTCGGCGGCCAGTTCCCTCAGGAGTCCCGCGTCGACCTCGACGCCGGCGAGCCTGAGGGTCTCGAAGCCCCGCCCGTCCACCTCGGGATTCGGGTCACAGCACGGCGCCACGACGCGACGGATGCCCGCGGAGACGATCCGCTCGGTGCACGGCGGCGTTCTGCCGTGGACCGAACAGGGCTCGAGTGTCACATACAGCGCGGCGCCGCGTGCCAGCTTTCCCGCCTCGTCGAGCGCGACGCGCTCGGCATGCGGTCCCCCGCACCGCTCGTGGTACCCCCGACCGACGATGCGCCCGTCCCTCACGACGACGGCTCCGACGAGCGGGTTGGGGCTCGTTCCTCCCCTGCCTCGCTCAGCGATCGCGAACGCCTCTCTGAGAAAGCGCCTGTCCTCGTCGCTCCAGGTCATCTCGGTCTCCGGCGGACAAACGAATGCCCCGGGCAAACAAGCTCCGGGGCAGAAGAGCCGGACCCCTCTCACAGGGCCGGGCGGTCTCTCGTCCTTCTCTCATCCAGACTCTCACTGTCGGCGCCCGGATTCCACGGGCTCAGCGGAAGGTCCGCTCGCGGGCTGTCACCGCCGGTGGGGAGTTGCACCCCGCCCCGAAGGACTGCTGTTCATCCCGGAATCTACCACGCCCGGAGAGCGGAGTCAAGGCTGAGAGGCTTCGGAGGCCTCGACGAGCCCCCGGGCGAAGGCCCCGGCATCGAACGGCAGGAGATCGTCGATCCCCTCTCCCACGCCGACGAACCGGACGGACACTCCCAGATCCCGGGCTATCGGGATGACGATGCCGCCCCTGGCCGTGCCGTCGAGCTTGGCGAGGATGATCCCCGTCAGATCCAGCGCCTCATGGAACAGTCTGGCCTGCGAGAGGGCGTTCTGGCCGGTGTTGGCGTCGAGTACGAGCAGGACCTCGTCGGGCGGACGTCCGAGTCTGCGCTCGATGACCCGCCTTATCTTCTTCAGCTCCTCCATGAGATTGCGCTGCGTGTGGAGCCGTCCGGCGGTGTCGACCAGAAGCACGTCGACATCACGGGAGACGGCCGCCTCGACGGCGTCGTAGGCTACGGCGGCCGGATCGCCTCCCTCCTGTCCGCCGACCACATCGGCGCCGCTCCTCTCGCCCCAGATGACGAGCTGCTCGACTGCCGCCGCTCGGAATGTGTCGGAGGCCGCCAGCATGACCGTCCTGCCCTCGGCCGTCAGTCTCGATGCCAGCTTGCCGATACTCGTTGTCTTCCCCGCGCCGTTGACGCCGACGACCATCACCACGCGGGGACGTGCCGCTTCGGCGACCGGCTCGTCCGGACCGCACGCCTGGACGATCCTGACGAGTTCGGAGGCCAGGAGCTCGCGGGCGGCGTCGACGCCCCCGTCCTCGATACTCGAGGCGTTGTCGCGGAGATGGTCGGTCAGGTGGCCCGCGGCGTCCACCCCGAGGTCCGCCTGGATGAGCGTTTCCTCGATGTCCATGAGGGCGTCCTCATCGAGCCCGCCGCCCGACAGGGCGCCGGAGATGCCCTCGACGATGGTGCGGCGTGTCTTTCTGAGGCCCCTAAAGAGCTTCGAGAGTGACTTCTTCACGGGTCGTGTCCTGTGCAGAGGTATCAGCGTCGAGACGCACCGAGACGACCTTGGACACCCCCGACTCCTCCATCGTGATGCCGTAGAGGCGGTCCGCGGACTGCATCGTGCGCTTGTTGTGTGTGATGATGATGAACTGCGTACGCTCCGAGAAGTCTCGCAGCATCCTGACGAAGCGCTCGACGTTGGCATCATCGAGCGGGGCGTCGACCTCGTCGAGGATGCAGAACGGAGACGGCTTCACCAGGTAGATGGCGAAGAGGAGCGCGATGGCCGTCAGCGCCCTCTCGCCGCCGGAAAGCAGACTGAGTCTCCCCAGTCGCTTGCCCCGGGGAGACGCGACGATCTCGATGGGTGACTCGAGCGGATCGTCCGGCTCCAGGAGCTTGAGGTCGGCCTCTCCGCCCTCGAAGAGGCGCTGGAACGTCGTGATGAAGTTCGTACGGATCTCCCCGAACGTCTCGACGAACATGTCCCGGGCGGTCCTGTTGATGCGCGCGATAGCCTCCTGGAGCGAGGCCTGCGAGCGCTCTAGGTCCTCGTACTGCCCGCGCAGGAACTCCAGCCGTTTGCTCTCCTCGTCGTACTCGTCGAGCGCGAGCAGGTTCACCGGACCCATCGACCGCAGGCGGGCCCGCAGTCGCTCCACCTCCTCGCGGGCCGCGGCCGCGTCGAACGGCGGCTCGTCCTCAGGGGTCTCGAAGTCCCCGAGCTCGCGGACGTCCGTCGAGTACTCCTCGAGGATGCGCTCCCGGAGCGAGTCCGCCCGGCCCCGCAGCTCGGTCTCCCGGATCTCGTGCTCGTGGAGCTCCTGCTGTCGCCGCTCGCGCGACGTCCTGGCCTCCCGGACCGCCGTCTCGATCTCGTCGATGCGGTTGCGGACAGCTCTCGCCTCGTCGCGCATGACGTTCCGGTCACGCTCGACGGCCGACTTCTCGGCATTGAGCTGGTCGAGCGCTCGGGCGTCCTCCTCGATCTTCCCGTCGAGCTCGGCGACGGTTCGTTCGTGACCGGCCCGCTCGTCGGTCTTCCGTTCGATCGCCGCTCTCGAGTTTCGGATCGTCTCCTCGAGCGCGGCCTGCTCGTTCTTGATCGCGGTCAGAGCAGCACGCGCCGAGGCGGCCTCGATCTCGGCCTGTTTCTCTTCCTCGGCGGCCTTCGCGCGTTCCTGCTCGGCCGAGTGAAACCTCCGTTCGAGCTCCTCCAGCTGTTCGCCCAGCTCGTCCTCGCCGCGCGACAGCGAGTCGAGCTGTCGCGCCAGCGCGTCGATCTCTCCTCGGGTCGACTCGACCCGGGCGCCGAGAGCATCGCGACGGGACGCCAGTTGCGACGCCTGCTCCGCGAGGTTCGTCCTGGCGAGTTCGAGCTCGGTCAGGCGGCGCCTGGTCTCCCAGAGCTCCTGGTCGGCCGTCTCGGCCGCTTCCTCCGCGGCCCGGGCCGCGTCGGTCGCTTCGGTGAGGCTCCGTGCCGCCTGCCCCTCCCGGGCACGTGCGTTCTCCAGCGCACGCTCCAGGGTGATGACCTGCGCTTCGGCGCTCTCGAGCCGCTCCGCTCGGCGCAGCAGCCCCGCCTCCTCGCCGCCGCGAGCCCGCCCCCCTGTGAGAATGCCGCCCTGTGTCACCAGCTGACCCGAGAGCGTGGCGAAAGCCAGCCCCCCGGCGCCGTTCGAGGTCAGCCGGATGGCGGAGTCGAGATCGCGGACGATCACGACGCCCTCGAGAGCGAATGCCGGGAGTCCCTCGAGTGACGGGTCCACGTGGACGAAGTCGGTCGCGGCGCCGATGACCCCTTCGGCAGACAGGACGTCGTGCGGTACCGGCTCGCTCTGAAGCGAGGCCAGACGGTCGAGCGGCAGGAAACTGGCTCGCCCCAGACCCGAGGCCTCGAGATGGCGCATGGCACGCCGCGCGCTGGCCGTGTCGTCCGTGACGATGCACTGCGCCGTGCCCCCGAGAGCGGCCTCGACCGCGCTCGCCTTCGAAGGGTCGACGTCGAGGATGTCCGCGACGGTTCCCCTCAACCCGTCGACCCCGTGCGACCTGTCCGACAGGAGCGCCCGGACGCCCTCCTCGAACCCGCCGTACCCGTCCCTGATCTCCGTGAGAAGGTCGCGCTTGTGCCGCGCCGCCTCGAGCTCGCTCTCGTAGCGGGTTCTCGCCTCTCTTGCGCTCGACAGGGCCTCCCTGGTTCCCTCGAGGCGCTCGCCCGCGTCCCGCACCTCGGCATGCGCGCGGGCCGCGGACTCGCGGAGCACCTTCTCCCTCTCGAGTGTCTCGAGCGCCGTCCGCTCACGGTCGGCGAGCTCGCGCCTGGTGTCGCTCAGGTTCCGCTCGATCTCGACGTGTTCCGTCAGAAGATCGTCGAGACGGGCTCGGTAGCTCTCCAGCTCGCCCTTGAGCCCGGCAGAGCTCTCCAGTCCCTCGATCCTCGTCTGCTTCCGGCCGGCGAGCTGTTCCCTGAGCTGTCTGTACTCCCGCTCGGTCTCTGAGGCTCGCCGGGAGCGCTCGGCCAGGGCCGCGTCGCGCACCTCGGAGCGCTCCGTGACGCCTCTCGCCTCGCTCCCCAGTCTCTGCGCCCGGGCCGAAGCGGTCTCGAGATCGGCCGAGAGCTCGTCGATCTCCCGGTTGAGCTCCTCCACGCGGCGGGCCGATGAGCTCCGGCGCTCTCTCGCGACGAGGAGGCCGTCGGCCAGAGCGCGGGTCTTCGATTCGAGTTCGTCGACCTCGATCTGGAGCGACGAGAGCGCCTCTTCCTTGTCGGCCAGCGTCACCCGGAGCGATGCGGCCGAGTCCTCTGACGATCTGAGGGAGCCGCCCGATTGGTCGAGCGAGGCCCGCACGGCCGCCGCGGCTTCGGCGGCCTCCTTCCTCTGGCGCTCCCAGATGGAGAAGTCCCGGCGGGCGAGCGCGATCTCCAGGTCCCTCAGCTCGTCCGTGTAGCGGCGGTGGCGGCGCGCCTGAGCCAGCTGGCGCTTCAGTGAACGGACCTGTTTCTCCACCTCGGAGATGATGTCCGACACGCGCTGCATGTCGGCCTCGGTCGCCTTGAGCTTGGAGAGGGCGGAGCGTTTCCGTACCTTGTACTTCATGATCCCGGACGCTTCTTCGAACATGAAGCGCCGGTGCCCGGTCGAGTCGGACAGGACCGAGTCGACCATCTTGCGCTCGATGAGCGAGTAGGTCCGCGTTCCGATGCCTGTGTCGAGGAAGAGGTCCTTGACGTCCCGCAGCCGGCAGGGCGTCTTGTTGATCGAGTACTCGCTCTCGCCGGAGCGGAAGACGCGTCGACCGATGAGCACCTCGGAATAGTCCGTCGGAAGGTACCCGGAGGAGTTGTCGATCGCGAGCGTGACCTCGGCCATTCCGAGGCGGCGTCGCTTCTTCGTGCCGTTGAAGATGACGTCCGACATGCTCGAGCCGCGGAGCTCCGAGGCGCTCTGCTCACCCAGGACCCAGCGGATGGCGTCCGCGACGTTGGTCTTGCCGCAGCCGTTCGGGCCGACGACGCAGGTGATGCCCGGGCCGAACTCCAGCGACAGCTTGTGTGCGAACGACTTGAAGCCGAAGACGTCGAGGCGCTTGAGGTGCATCAGCCCTCCCCGGGGGTCTCTCTGAGGTACTCGATCCATGCTCCTTCGTAGCCGAGCTCGTTCAATCTGTCAAGCGCAACCCGCGCGTCGTCCAGGGTCGGATAGCCGCCCGGGAGCCTCAGACGATGCCAGACGCCCTCCTCGCCGAGGTCGGCGGCGATGATCTCGGTCTCGAGACCCCGCTCCGCCGCCCGCCGGACGCCGAGCTCGGCGGAGCTCTCGCGCCGGTGCGAGCTCAGATAGACAACGTACCGGCCGCCCGGTCCCACGAGAGGCGGCTCGTCCGACTCTTCATCGTCCGGCGTGATCCACGCCTCGACCTCACCGGCCCGTCCGGCGGTTCCGTCGACGGCCTCGCCGCGCGACGACGCGGTTCCCGGGGCCGGCCGAGCGTCATCGTCCGCGCGGTCCGGGGCTCCGGCGTGGCCGGACGGTTCGTCGTCCGTTGTCACGTCCTGTTCGACGGCCCTCTCGTCGGGGCCGCCCGCCGGCGTTCGTCGTTCGGACTCCCCGGACGGAGTATCCGGTGTCGCCGCGGACTGTTCTTCCATACTTCCGGACCGAGCCGACGCATCCTCGCGCTCGTCGGTGAGCGCGGCGGTCCGCTCCCCGGCCGGCCGTGCCGGAGGCGCGTCGCCCGAGTCCGAGAGGGGACCGCCGGTGAAGAGCCACCACCCGACCGCCGCCGCCAGCACGATGATCGGCAGCACGATGCCGATGCGGCTGCGGCGTCGCGGCGGGCGCGGCTGGGGACGCGACGAGGACAGACGAAGTTCGGAGCGGCCGTCCACTTCCTCCCGGCTTCCGGTGCCGGCGCCCGTCGATGCCGCCGACTCTTCGTCGGGTTCGGCAGTGCGCTCGGCAGAGGGCCGCGCCTCCTCGGAGCGCCCCGCGCTCCAGACCGAGAGTCCCGGCTCGTCCTCGCCGGAGGGTTCACGGTCGTCCTCGGGGGGTTCGCCCTCGGACTCCCGATCGGTCTCGCCGACGACCGACGGTTCAGGCTCCGGTTCCTCTCTCTCGAGGTCCCTCTCCTCGTCGGCCGGCTCCTCAGGCTCGAACGCGGCGGTCTCCTGGAGTCCTCCGGTCTGCTCGGCCCGCGGCGTCGACACGACGACCGCGGTCGCGGCCAGGGTCCCCGCCACGGGCAGGCCGGCCCGGTCCGCCGTCTCCCCGACCTCCTCCGGCGACTCCCCGGCGACGACGATGCCGGTCAGAGCGTGGGCGGCCATCGGGACGTGCTCCACGGGAAGAACGACCAGCACGAGCACATCGTTCGCGAAGCTCCCGAGAACGCGTTCAAGGTCGTCTCCTCCGAGAACGGCCTCGACCGACACCGGATACGACCCGGCCGTCATGACCGTGACGCCGGACGCCAGTGTGCGGCGCGCGGCGAGCGACGTCGAGACACCGAAGAGGGCCGCATCGACCAGTCCCTCGTCGCCGTCCTCGGGGAGCGGTTTGGCGAGGACGGGAGCGATTACGCAGCCGTCGATCACCACCGCGCGGCGGCCGCGGTCCGCGAACCAGACGGCGGCGTCGGCGGCCAGCTTCGCGGCCAGGGCCGGGTCGGGCGCGGTGACACCGATCCGCTGGCCGTCGCCGGGCGGGATCGCTCCTCTGAGCGGCGCGACCCACTCGGCATCCGGGTCGGCCACGAGGGGACGGACGAGGATGGGAGGATCGGGATACGTCGTCAGCTCGAGTTCCGCGGCCGAATCGAACGGTCCGCGTTCCACCAGCTTCTCGATCTCCGACGGCTCCGGGTCCTGGTCTTTCCACAGCTCTGCGTCGTTCATCGGGAATCCACCGCCTTGATGATCGCCTGCTCCAGTAACGAGACATCCTCCGCCGCAACGGTCCTCAGATCGAACACGAGCTCGCCCTCCCTGACCAGCGCGACGACGACCGGCTCCCCTCCTCGCAGCCGGTCCGAACAGGCCGTCGCGTCCGGCACGCGGACAGCGACGCCGGAACTCGGGATGGTGCGTTCCGGGGCCGACCCGCCGCCGGCGCGCGCCTCCAGCGCGACGACGCGGGCCGGGTCGTCGCGGAGCACCCGGTTGAGCCCATCGGCGAGTGCTCGAGCGCGGACCTCGAGCGTCCCGACTGACGCCGTCAGCATCGCCGGCACGGGCACGCTCTCGAGGGCGTCCCCTCCGAGATAGGCATCGAGTGTCGCGGCGAGCGCCGCCAGCGTGAGCTTGCCCGGGCGCAGGGCCCGCATGAGGGGATTGCTGCGCATCCGCGCCACGAGGTCCCTCCGACCGACGATGATGCCGGCCTGCGGACCTCCGAGGAGCTTGTCCCCGCTCATCGTGACGATACCGGCGCCGGCCTCGACGCTCTCGCGCACGGTCGGCTCTCCCGGAAGACCAAGCGCCGTCCCGTCCGTCAGGAGTCCGCTCCCCAGGTCGTGAAGGACGGGGACGCCGATGCGGTCGCCGAGCCCGGCGAGTGCCGCGATCGACACGGTCTCGACGAACCCGGCGATCGTGTAGTTGCTCCAGTGCGCCTTCATCAGGCAGCCCGTCTGCTGGCGGACCGCCTCCTCGTAGTCCTCGAGCCTGGTGCGGTTCGTCGTTCCGACCTCGACCATCCTGGCCCCGCTTCGCGCGAACACATCCGGCAGCCGGAACGAACCCCCGATCTCTATGAGCTCGCCGCGCGAGACGACGACCTCGCGGCCCGCCGCGAGGGTGTTGATGGCCAGCAGCACGGCCGCCGCGTTGTTGTTGGTGACGAGCGCGTCTCCGGCACCGGTCAGCTCGACCAGAGCATCCCGGACGAGATCGTGGCGGCTGCCACGCGTACCGGACGCGAGGTCGAACTCGAGCGTCGAGTAGCCCGAGGCTATCTCCCGAATGGAGTCGATGGCTGCTGACGAGAGGGGCGCTCTGCCGAGGTTCGTGTGAACGACGATCCCCGTCGCGTTGAGCACCCGGACGAGCCCCTCGGAGCCCGCGCGGCGCACCGTCTCGAGCGCCCGTTCGAGGATGTCCTCACGGAGCGTCTCGTCGTCGACGTCGACGAACATGCCGGACAGAATGCGCCGGCGCTCCCGGTCGAGCGCCCGGCGCACGGCGCGGGCCGCCAGCGGTCTCGGGAGGTCGTCCAGCAGTCCCTCGTCATCGGCCTTTCTCAGAACGCCCTCGACCGATGGAACAGCTCTGAGGCGCTCAACTGGTTCCATTCCTGCTTCCGTCTGTCTGCTGTGGAGAAGAGGAGCCCCGCACGGGCGCCCGGACGGCAACGCATGCCGGTGGGGCTCGGCTGCCCGACACGGCGGCTCAGGATAGGCCCGTGGGAAGGGCCGGTCAAGCGGTTTCGCCCGCCCACGGGCTGCCCAACGGGTGCACAGGCCGGCGTGCGTGACGCACGCGCCGCCGGGGCGAGCATGCACGATGCACCTGAGCGCCTACGCGGGACGATACGGAGACCGGTGAGCGTGCCGATGCGGGCGGGGTTCGTCCCGCCCGGGAACGCCTCTCACAGGAGGTTCTTGGCACGTCGATTGCATGTTTCAGGCGGACAGGAAGGGCAGAACAACGCAAACCGCAGGTTGCCGGGACGAGCAGAACAACAAGGAGGTGGAGAAGCGGGACTGGTACGACGTGCCGTTCCCCTCGAGGGGCGGCCGGACGAAGTGCAGCTGAGGGTCGCGTTCACGACTCTCGAGGAGTTGACCGGATCTTCTTCAGGAGGTAGACGATGCGCAGAGCGACCTTGATTCTCACGTTTGCGATGGTGGCCGTGCTCGCGGCTGGTCCGGCGTTCGCGATGAAGGACGTCGCCGACTACACGACCGTGGTCGAGCGTCCCAACACCCGCAGCCCGATCATCCTCTTCTTCGATGACGTCGAGAGCGGCGTCAACGGCTGGACGTCCGTCGACAACACGGCTTCGGCCTCGCCGAAGTTCCACCTGGACTCGTACTACGCCTACCAGGGTTCCTACTCCTGGTGGTGCGGCGAGCTGAATGCCGCGTTCGCCGGCGGCGACGGCTACGCGAACGGCTGGGACCAGCGGCTGGTCATCCCCTCGACCGACGTGTCGGGCGCCTACTACCCGATTCTGACGTACGCGTTCCGTCACGACTCCGAGCCCGGGTTCGACTTCACGTACGTTCAGGCCGAGTCGAGCGGCGTCTACGTCGACATGAACCGCGGCTACGACGGTTCGAGCGGCGGCTGGCAGGACATCGGTGCGTACGGCTTCGTGCTTGCTCCCTACGACAACCCCGTGCAGGCCCGATTCCGCTTCGTGTCCGACGGCGCGTGGTCCGACTCCGACGGTCTCTACGATTCGGACGGCGGCGCGTTCATGGTCGACAACATCAAGATCTTCGACTTCTACGGCGGCTACACCTATTTCTATGACGACGGCGAGACGGGCGGCCTCTGCACGCCGTCGATCCCCGCCTCCGCGGGCGACTACTGGCACATCGTCAGCCGCGCCTGCCCGGCCTACTCGGATCCGCACTGCTGGTGGTGCGGCGACGACGCCGACACGACGCTGATCCCGCCGAATCTCGACAACTCGCTGATCTCGCCGGCCGTCAACATCGCCGGGAGTTCGGTCTGCACGCTCCGCTTCCTGCTCCACGCGGAGGTTCCCACGGTCGACAACGACTACTGGACCGAGGAGGTCACCGTGGACGGCGGCTCGACCTGGGTCATGACGGGCGCCTGGTGGGGTGACTTCGGTCAGTGCGACGGCTGGGGCACCAGCGGCATCAGCGGGACGGACCTCTCGCCGCTGCTTCCGGGAACGACGTTCCAGTTCCGGCTGTCGTTCTACACGACCGACAACGGATGCGGTCCGGGCGCCGCGGGAGGCGCAGGGATCATGCTGGACGACACCTGGCTCGAGGACTGGACCGGGTCGCCGGTCGAGGAGACGACCTGGGGCGCCGTCAAGTCCATGTTCCGCTAGGTCCGGGACGACAGACACAACACTGAACGAGGGCGGCGGGACCTGTCCCGCCGCCCTCTTCGTGTTTCCAGGATGCCCGCCGTCCGGTGCCCGACCTCTCAGAGATAGCGCCAGACGATGTAGACGCTCGTCAGCGCAAGGCAGATCGCCGTCGCGGGCACGCCGGCCGAGGCGAAGGTCCGGAAGCTCAACGGCTCCCGCTCCTTCTGCGAAAGACCGACGACGGCGATGTTCGACGCGGCGCCGACGACGGTGGCGTTGCCGCCGAGACAGGCCCCCGCCGCGAGCGCCCACCAGAACGCCGGTGCCGCCTCAGGCATGCCGGACTGGCCCATGTGGTTGACGACGACCTGAACGAGCGGGATCAGGACGGTCACGGTCGGCACGGCCGAGAGAAACGCGCTGACGATCGCCGTAAGCCAGAGCAGCAGGACGACGAGCACCACAGGACTGTCCGAGACGGCCATGAAGCGCGTCGCGAGGAACCCCACCACGCCGACCTTCTCCAGGGCCCCGACCAGTACGAACAGGCCGATGAAGAAGAAAAGCACCGTCCACTCGACCTCGACGAGAAGCTCCTCCGGATCGATCCGGCTGATGATCAGCAGCAGCGCCGCCCCGGCGAGGGCGACGGTTGCGGGCTCGAGCCCCAGCTGGTGGTGGAGCATGAAGCCCACAAGGACGAGGCCGAGTACGAGCAGACACTTCCTGAGGAGCGCGGGGTCCTTGATGGCCTGCCGCGCGTTCATGGCGTCGAGCGCCTTGAGCTTCTCCTCGCTCGGACGCGCGAGGAACTCGCCCCGCTCCCTGAGGCGGAGGAAGACAAGCACGGCCCCGAAGCAGACGATGGCGATCGGTCCGAGGTTCAGCAGGAAGTCGAGGAACGAGAGCCCTCCACCGTCCGGCGGAAGCAGAGCCCGGCTTCCGATGAGGATGTTCGGAGGGTCGCCGATCAGGGTGGCCATGCCGCCGATGTTCGCCATCATGATCTCCATGATGAGGAACGGCACGGCGCTCTTTCCGAGGAAGTCGGAGATCAGATAGATCACCGGCACGATCATCAGCACGGTCGTGACGTTGTCGATGAAGGCGGACGACACGGCCGTCACGACGGCGAAGCCGGCGTAGATCAGGAAGATGCGCCCACGGCCGCCCCGGGCGACGGTCAGTGCGAGTCCGCGGAAGGCGCCGGTCCTCTTGAGGGCCGCCACGATGACCATCATCCCGACGAGGAGGCCGAGCGTGTTGAAGTCGACGAAGCCGACGGCCTCTTCCTGGGTGAACGAAAGCCCCGGCAGGAGCAGGACTGCCAGGGCTCCCGCCAGGGCGATGGTCGTTCTGTGGATCCTCTCAGTGACGATGAAGAAGTACGTGGCGACGAAGATGGCCGTCACGATGCCGATCTGGAGCATCCCGTCCCCTCAGGAACCTGCCCCCTGCTCAGTCTCCAGCACGTCCGCCTCACCGAAGGGCGGGGACTCCGATTCCATGTTGTCCAGCATCCAGCGCGCCGACTCGGCGAGCTCCGAGTCGGGATACCGCTCGAGCATCCGCTGGAAGGCGTTCCTGGCCGCGGGGTAGTTCTGGAGTTCCTCGGCCTGGATGAAGCCGATCATGAACTGGGCCTCGGCCGCGTGCTCGCTCTCCGGGTAGTTGAACACCAGCTCGGAGTAGTAGTTGAGACGGTTGAGCGGGTCCTCGGTCTCCTGGGCCAGCGTGAAGAGCTCCTCCTCGCTGCGCGGCTGCTTGCGGAAATGCCCCTCGTTGATCGTGGCGCGGTACCGCTCCCGGTACTCCTCGAGAAGCTGTTCGTACCGCTCCCTCGCCTCCTGCGGTTTCAGGCTGTTGACGATCTGCTCACGGACGTCCTCGAGAGGCTTCTTGCCGGCCTCGTTCTTCTCCTCGATCCGGAAGATGTGCCAGCCCTTGCCTGAACGGATGACGTCGGTGACCTCGCCGACCTTCCACTCGAAGAGCGACTCAACCAGGTCCGCGTCGATTCCCAGCGTGGGCACTCCGCTGCCGCGCGAGACGGGCGACATCAGCCCGCCGGCATCGCGCGTCGCCGTGTCGATCGAGACGTCCCGCGCGACCTCGGCGAAGCCCTCACCGGCCAGCGCACGCTGCCGCGCCGCCTCGGCCGCCGGCCGCGTGGACGTCATGATGTGTCGGAACTGAATCCTCGCAGGACGCTGGAAGAGCTCGTCGTGCTCCTCGTGGTAGGCGACGATCTCCTCCTCGGGAACCTCGACGCCGCCCTCGACGACGTCACTGTAGTACTTCTGGATCATCGTACGACGCTCCACGGCGCGGACCGCCCGCCGGACCTCAGGATCGTCCGCGTACCCCGCGTCCTTCGCCGCCTGATAGACGACCTCCTCCTCGACCAGCCGGTCGAGGAACTCAAGCATTCCCTCGGGGCCCGAGAACTGCTGGCGCGCGAACGGCGGAAGCTCCTCGAGTCGTCTGCGGAACTCCAGCTCGGTGATCTCGGTGCTCCCGACGCGCGCGACGACGGCCCCTTCCTTGTCGTTGCCGCATCCCGCGAGAAGCAGGGACGTCGCGAGGACGACGAGGAGCAGCAGCATAGCGTGTCGTGCTCTCATGGTCCCTCCGTTGTTGCACACTTTCGGCCGAACGTGGTCCTCTTCCGTGTCGGGATCTCAGGAGCGACCCGGGCCTCAGACGTCGTCCCGGGTCGTCCGTGGGGGGCGGTTCACTCCCTGATGACCCAGACCTTCACCTCGCCCCGCACGTCCTTGAAGAGCTCGATCTCGACGGGATAGACCCCCAGCATCTTGATGTGCTCGTCCATGAGCACGTGGGACTGGTCGACCTCGATACCCTGGTCCGACAGGGCCTGGGCGATGTCCCTGGGGCCTACCGAGCCGTAGAGCTTGTCGCCCTCGTCAGCCTGGACGCGGATCGTACAGGAGACGCCGCTCAGTCGCTCGGCCAGCCGCTCGGCGGCCGCCTTGTCGCGGCGGACCTTCGCCTCCTCCTTCTTCATCCGCGTCTCGAGCTTCGCGAGATTGGCGGGGGTCGCGAGAAGCGCTTTGCCGCTCGGAATGAGGTAGTTCCTGCCGTAGCCGTCCTTGATCGTGACCAGCTCACCCTTGGCGCCCAGCCGAGGGATGTCCTCTGTCAGAATGACCTTCATGTTTCTTCCCCAGGTCTCGGTGTTCTCTCGGGTTGCC
>WJMD01000114.1 GCA_014728125.1 Candidatus Effluviviaceae Genus V sp. | reverse complement strand
GACGCCCTTGTCGTGCTGCTGGATGGTCTCCTCGTACTCGGCGGCTCCCCGCATCCCTCCGAGCAGACCCGTCAGCTGTCCGGAACTCAGGTAGGGATAGTAGTCGGTGGCGATGACCGCCGTCACGCCGGCGGCCACGTCCTGGCCGTACGGCTGGTTGGCGTAGTAGATCCACGCCTCCGCGATGCCGGAGCCGGCCATGGTCACAGCAAGCGGGATGTCGTCGTAATTCCTGATGCCGTCCATCATCGGGACCTGGTTGAGCGGCGTCCCGTAGGCGTCCTCAGGGAAGACGTTCCTGATGTTGACCCCGAGACCGAGGATGACCGCCGAGATGCCCGGCTGGAACCCGAGGAAGCAGTAGTCCTCTCCGTAGGTCGAGCCCGTTTCCTCTGCGACCTGGGTGACGGCGCGCTCCGCCAGGCCGTAACCGGCAGGGTGGAGCGTCATGACCACGACGTTCACGTCCCTCTGAAGGGAGTGCCTCAGGATGGCCAGCGCCATCGGCTCCAGCTCGGGCACCGTGGCCGGCGCGTAGTCCAGTGAGAGCAGGATCGGCTGGTCGTTGGGCGGGACCGCCTCGACGGCGTCGTGGAGCGTCTGCACCGGGGGCGTGACCACGATGGGAAGACCGAGCGGCGCGAAAAACGGGATGACGACCGCGATGGCGATCACGAGGAAGATCCATCGCCGGTCGAAGTGCATCATGCGTTCGTATTTGTTCATCCATAACCTCCGGGCGCAGTCCGGCGCGTCGGGCTCGAGAAGCTAGTCTCTACCGCCCATCCACGCGCGCTCGATGCCCAGCACGATCTTGAGTGCGGTCGCCATCATGCCGAGACCGACGCCAATCATGATGCCGCGCTTCGCCGCCACGTTCGGCACGTTGAGAATCCACTGGGTCGCCGACGGAATGCCCTCATAGATCAGGTCGCCGAGCGGAACGCGGCCGAGCATCACGATGCAGGCCGCGACCAGGAGCAGCGTCGCCTCGAGCGTTCTCGCGCGGAAGGCCCTGAAGGCGGCAGAGGCGATGTAGAAGGCCAGAAGCGAGAACATCGTCGCCTCGACCGGCACCTGGACGTTCTGGAAGACGAGGTCGAACCACCCGCCGGGGGCGTTATGCTCGGGATGGAAGAAACCGAGCCCGATCATGGCCGCCAGGCCTATCAGCGTCACCCAGCTGAATCCCCTGTCCTCCGCCCTGTTCTTGATCTTGTGGTAGTGCATCCGAATGAGGCTGACCGTCCCGAGGAGGAACGCGAACGCCAGAAGCGTCTGAAGCCAGCTCAGCAGTCGCTCGTAGGAATCCTGGACAACGGGGTGCGGGATGAAGTACTGCACCGCCATGAACGTGCCGGCGATGAAGCAGAGAGCCAGTGGCAACTGACGACGCATGGATCCTCCCTCCTAGCCGGTCACGAACCACGAGGCGGCGAAGTCGGCGTCGATGACCCCGGCCGCCACGAGCGTGGCAGAGATGACTCCGATGATGAGAAAGACGCCCGCCACGAACTTCACCGCGTCCTGACCCTTGAGGCCGCCCAGCAGCACGGGCTCGCGCGACAGATACGCGCTCGCCGCATAGAGCTCCTCGCCGATCAGAGTGTAGTCGCACGACGTGATGAAGAACGGAAGCTGGGTCACTGCGTCCGTACCGGCGATCTGGATCGAGCCCACCGAGGCGCCGGTCTCAGCCAGGAGCAGCGACTCCGCGAAGAACATGCCCATGTAGAGGATCGTCGCCGGTCTCTGCCGCACCATGATGCCGTTGACACCGGCGACGTAGGCGAACTGGCTTCGCGTCAGGTAGAAGACGTCGTCCTCGTTGTACGCATCGGGCCGACCGGCCTTCGCGTACGCCTCCCTCACGACCTCCTGCTCGACGGCCATGACGATCGGGTCGGCGCACGGGACGATCAGCTTGGTGTTGTACTCTGCAGTCTTCTGGGCGACCTCGCCGAGGATGTTGATGGCGGCGATCGTCGCGACGTCGGAGATCGTCGAGAGACCCGAGATGTAGAGAATCGGCTTTCCCATCTCGGTGGCTCGACCGACCGCGTTGTCCATCTCGTCGAGACCGGCGAGACGCCGTATGAAGAGGTCCTTCCCCGTCTTCGCCGCGTTGACGAAGTAGACGATGGCAATGACGAAGAAGATGACCGCGATCATGACGTTGATCCGGTCCGTGTTGAACCAGTGGGTGTACGCTTCCACCGGACCGTACGACTCCGACACGCCCTCGCGTCCGTCCTGCCCGACGGCCACGACGCGGTAGTAGACGGGCTCCAGGTTCGGCGCTTCGCTGTCTCTGTAGCTGGTCTGAAGGGGTCCCGAGCGTCCGGCCAGGACGAAATCCCCGTCCGGGCTGGGCGCACGCTCGACGCGATAGTACTCGAGCTTGTCGGCCTCGAGCGTCGGCGAGGGTTCCCAGTTGATGTTGATCGAGTTGCCGCGGTCGTTCGGGGTGTCGAACGCCTCGATGATCGTCGGCGCGGTGAGCGGCGGGAGCGAGTCGGGCGGGGTCGCAACCTGATCGCCGTCCTGCGCGAGCGCGGCCGGAGACGACAAGAAAAGGGCCGCCGCTGTCAGAAGCGTCACGAGCGCGGCGAACCCTGCTCCACGTCGCCCGGTGGTGGAGGCCCTCATGTCAGCGAGCATCCGGAGCTCCTTTCACGGTCCCGGAATTCCGTCGGGGTCTCCCCCGTCGCCGAAAATCAGATGGACGCAGGCTAGCAAACCGTGAGCGGCGTGTCAAGACTCTGAGAACGCGTGCCCCGCACTCCGCTCCGGTCGCCCCGCCCGCGGCGGCGTTCGACTAGCGCTCGATCATCTCGACGTTGGCGCGCGGGAGGAGAGCCTCCTCGCCGTCCGCGAACTTCACCTTGAGCACACGGACCATCGACTCCGACTCCATCTTCTGGAGCTCGTTCGGAAGCTCGGTCACCTGACCGAGCCTGCCGAAGTAGGGAGCGCGGATCGCGCGGATAGCGCTTCCGATGTCAAGACCCGTTCCCTGGTCGGCGACGGCGATCGAGTCGGACTTCTCCGCTTCCTCGATGGGGATGACGATCTCCGGCCTGATGACGCCGGCACGGATTTGGGTGGCGCCGTTGATCGACGCCTTCCTGCCATCCCGCTTCTTGAGGAGTTCGTAGGTCCCCTTTGCCATCGCGATCTCCCCGAAACCCTCGGTAAGAACCAGCGTCGTGGTGACGTCCTCATGCCCCGTGATCGCGACGCCGAGGTCCTTGCCCAGGAGCTTCTTGAGATCCGGGTCGTCGAAACCGCCGACCACGACACCGTGTGCGCCGACCTCCATCGCCTTCTGAAGACCGTCCCAGGTCACGTGGGAGCCGCCGACGATGATCCTGCCGGAGTCGTCCTCGCGTATGTCATCCGGCGTGAGCGGCTTCGAGGGGTCCTCGGTTCGAATCGTCAGGATGCCGGTCTTCTCCCCCCCGACGCCGAAGATGCCCTGGATGAACGTTCCGGTCACCTCGACTGCGACGCCCTCCTCCTCGAACACCTCGACGACCCTGCCGTCGACATATGCGTCGATCTGGATGGGGGTGGGAGGTTCGCGCAGGATGACCTGCCCCGTCACGGTCGAGATGCTCTCCACCGAACCTTCGCAGGGCGATGGAACGTTCGACTTGAAGAGGCCGAAGAGACCCTTCGTCGTCGCGAGCGGCTCGCCCTTCTCCATCGTGTCGCCCTCGCCCTTCTTCATCACGGAGGGCAGGTCCTCCGGCGGAATGCCCAGCTTGCTCGCGACGTTGATGAGCTGCACGTTGCCGGGAAGATGGGTCTGCGCGACGACGCTGTCGGATGTCACCTCGTCACCCATCTTGACAAGCACCTCGCCCTTGATGGGGAGCCGCCGTTCCTTCCTGAGAACCGTCAGTTCAGAAACCCTGAGACCTGGTGTGTATGCGTGAGCCATTGTTCACCTGCTCCTGTTGTTGACGTGACACAGACGTTCGCGAATCCTCAAGCCGCATCGAACGGGTCGGCTACTCGGGATAGGCGTCGAACGCCTGCGCCCACCGGTCGAGCTTCTCCACGCGTTTCGACTCGTCGGTCGGGAGGTTGAACGGTCTTCCTCTCGTATCGATCATCAGCCCGACAACGCCGCCCGATACGGTCGCCTCGTGCGGCTTGCCGGGTCCCGCTCCGACGTCGAAGCTCCTGGCCGGGGTCATCTTGATGCGGATCTCGTCGTCGACCGTCATCGGGTAGACGCGCATCTCGCCGAACGGTATCTCCTCGTTGAGCGAGGTTCCGTCGGGAAGCGTCCCCTCGACGGTCAGGCACGGCTTCCCCTCCTGCGCGGTGCCGACCGGAGCCACGATCGTACCGAGGTGAATGAGACAGTCCTTCTCGAAGACCTCGGTCGCCGCCTTCTCGTGCACCTCGGCCAGCACGCCGAGCTGAGGCATCATGAAGATCGAATCGACAGCCAGTCTGGTCACGCCCTCCGGCAGGAAGGCGTCGGTCAGCATCAGCGCCGCCTGCTGACGGCGCGGAGCGTGTGAGAGCACGCCACCGGAGCCGACGAGAAGGTCGAGATCCATCAGGTTGACCAGCGTCGCTCCCGACGAGGACTGAGTGAACGCGTCGGAGATCGTGCGCTCCTGCTGCACACCCTTCAGACCGACCGCGAACGACTTGTGCTGTTCGAAAGCGAGTCGGAGCGCCTCGCGGGCGATCGCCTGCTCGAGCTTGAGGTCCTCGAGGGCCTGCGGGACAGTCGTCGGTCGGATCATCTTGTTCTTGATCCGGTTCCTGACCTCGAGCTCCGGCAGACCGAACGGAACCCAGCGCATCACGTTCTCGATGCCGGCCTCGGCCAGCACGTTCGAGACCGAGTAGCTCATGCCGAGGTTCGCGCTCACCGTTCTGTTGAACGTGTCCTTGAAGACGGAGAAGACGTCCGTCGTCGCCCCGCCGATGTCGACGCCGACGACCTCGATGTCCTGCTGCTTCGCGATCGTCTCGATGATGGAGCCGACCGCTCCCGGCGTCGGCATGATGGGAGCGTCAGTCCACCCCATGAGCTTGTTGTAGCCCGGCGCCTGGGCCATGACGTGCTCCATGAAGAGGTCGTGGATCTTGTCTCTGGCCGGCCCGAGGTTCTCCTTCTCGAGGACCGGACGGAGGTTCTCCACCTGGTAGAGCGCGGTCTTCTCGCCGAGAAGCCTCCCCACCTCTTCCCGTGCGTCGATGTTCCCCGCATAGATGACCGGAAGCTGATAGCCGGTTCCGAGTCTCGGTTTGGGATCGGCCGCGGCGATGACCTGCGCAAGCTCGACGACGTGCGTGATCGTGCCGCCGTCGATGCCTCCGGACAGGAGGATCATGTCGGGCCTCAAGTGCCGGATGCGCTCGATCTGCTCGTGCGGCAGACGGCCGTCGTTCGACGCCAGCACGTCCATCACGATCGAGCCGGCGCCGAGAGCAGCGCGCTCGGCGCTCTCGGCGGTCATGCTGGAGACGACACCGGCGACCATCATCTGAAGGCCGCCGCCTGCGCTCGACGTCGAGAGGTAGAGGTCGACGCCCTTGTCTCCCTCGTTGGGGTGGATGACGTCCTCGCCCGCCAGGACCTCGTGGTCCGAGAGCTCCTCAACCTCGCGGACGGCGTTCAGGACGCCTCTCGTGACGTCCTCGAACGGCGCCTCGACGGTCGTGGGAGCCTCGCCTCGCACGATCAGGCGATACTCCCCGTCGACGAGCTTGATTAGAATTGCCTTCGTGGTCGTACTGCCGCAGTCAGTGGCGACGATCGCCCTGATCTTCCCATTGTCACTCATCAGCACCTTCCTCAGCATTCTGCTTCGCGGCGCGCTTCTCTTCTCTCCGACGTCGTCGCTCCTCGCGCGCCTTGCGAAGTCTCTCCGCCTCGAGCTCTTCGAGTTTGGTCAGCATGTACTCGAGGTTCTTCCGGTCCTCGAGAATCCTCGCCACATCATCGTAGCTCTTGAAGTTGAACAGCGACTGGACGATCGGTTCGAAGAAGATCAGAGCCTGATTACCCAGGAACGACAGGGGCTTCGCCGCCTCGAGGAAGAAGATGGCGGGCGCCGTCATTCTCCACTCGACGATCCGGGACGCGAATCGGTCCATGATCTCACGTTCCGTGAGTTCCTGTTCCTCCGTCTTCGTCGGGCTCTGCATCTTCCACACGTTCGTCCGTCTCCTCCGTTCTCGTCATCGCCCGTTCGACGAACGTCACTACCTCGTCGCGGTTTCCGTGGAACTGAAGCGACGTCCCTCTGAAGCGCTCGAGCCGCGAGCGTTCGAGGAACGGAGAGAGCAGGAGTCCGGTGCGGTCGACGTAGTAGCTCCTGAACTCGCTCCAGCTCTTCTCGGTCGTCGCCAGGACCCCCTTGACCCGAACGCCCTCGTCGTCGAGCAAGTACCTGGTCGGGAGGAAGAACCCGGCCACCTGTCCCCAGACCAGCAGAAGCGCGACGATCGTGAAGTACGGTGTCCGGAACAGACTCTGGATCGTCCAGCCCAGAAGCCCCAGAAAGGCGACCGCGATGATCGCGCGGACGGGGCTCCTGCCCGCGGGCCATGCCGTCCAGCGAAGCTCCGCCACGCCCTACTCGTCCTCCCATACCACATCGAGTTCACGCGCCGCTCTGGACTCGTCGAGCCGCCCCACGGGCGTTCTCTCGGGCGCCCCCGCGAGCGCTTCAGGATCCTCCTCGATCTCCCCTGCGATCGAGATCATCGCCTCGACGAACGCGTCGAGTGACCGGCGGCTCTCGGACTCCGTGGGCTCGATCATCAGAGCCTCGGGCACGATGAGCGGGAAGTAGACCGTCGGCGCGTGGATGCCGTGGTCCAGCAGCCTCTTCGCTATGTCGAGCGCCCGTGCTCCCTGCTCCTTCTGCCGCTCGGCCGAGAGCACGAACTCGTGCTGACAGTGTCCTTCGTGCGACGCGTCGTAGAGACCCTCGAGCTTCGCCTTGAGGTAGTTCGCGTTCAGGACCGCGTCCTCCGACACCTTCCTGAGCCCGACGCCGCCGTTCGCCAGGATGTAGGCGTACGCCTTCACCATGACGAGGAAGTTCCCGTGGTACCCGTGCACGGCCCCTATCGACCGCGGCCGGTCCCGGTCCATGAAGTAGCGGCGCCCCTCGGGACGTCCCGGGTCGTAGGACGGCAGGGGCGACGGGAGGTACGGTTCGAGCCCCGACCGCACGCCGACCGGTCCGGAGCCCGGTCCGCCGCCGCCGTGCGGCGCGGAGAACGTCTTGTGCAGGTTGAAGTGCATGATGTCGAAGCCGACGTCGCCCGGTCGGACCAGCCCCATGCAGGCGTTCAGGTTCGCGCCGTCGAGATAGACAAGGGCGCCCCGTTCGTGCGCGATCTCGATGATGTCGGCGATGCGTGTCTCGAATATCCCCAGCGTGCTGGGGTTCGTGATCATCACGGCGGCCGTCTCGTCGTCGACCACCTTCCTGAAGGCGTCGACGTCGATGCGTCCGTCGTCTCCGGAAGACGTCTCGACGGCCTCGTACCCGGCCAGTGTCAGGCTCGCCGGGTTCGTCCCGTGCGCCGAGTCCGGGACGACGACCTTGCTCCGCGGGTTTCCCTGGTCCGTGTGCCAGGCCTTGGCCATGAGCATGCCGGCGAGCTCGCCGGAGGCGCCGGCCGGCGGCTGCAGCGAGACGGCGGCCAGGCCGGAGATCTCGCTCAGGTGCCGCGCGAGCTCGACCATCAGCGCGATCGCGCCCTGACAGTCGGCGTCGTCGAATCCGGGATGGAGTCCGGTGAAGCCCGGGAGCGACGCCATCTCCTCGTTGATCTTGGGATTGTACTTCATCGTGCACGAACCCAACGGGTAGATCGCCCTGTCGACGTGGTGATTGAGCTCGGCCAGCCTGGTGAAGTGCCTGACGACCTCGGGCTCGGAGACCTCGGGAAGCGCGGGCGGCGCCGGCCGGACAAACCCGTCAGGGAGAACGTCCTCCGGCTCGAGCCGCGGCACATCGAGCGCCGGCAGCGCGTGCCCGGGATGACCCGGGACACCGAGTTCGAAGATGGTCGGTTCGACGACGGACGTCGCCTGGCGCTTCCGCTCCTCGCTCACGCGCTGCCTCCTTCGGCCGCGGCGGCCCCGAGGGCCGAGGCGAGGGTGTCAACGTCCTCGCGCGTGTGACGCTCCGTCACCGAGACGAGCAGGCAGCGCTCGAGCGCCGGGTCGTACGTCCCACAGTCGACGCCCGGGCAGATCCCGTCGCGCGACAGCTCGGAACGGATGACCGAAGCGGGCCGCGGCATCTCGACGACGAACTCGCGGAAGAAGGGCCCGGGGAACGCCAGCGAGAGTCCCGTGTGCTGCGTGATCGCATCGGCCGCGTAGTGTGCCTTCGACATCACGTGCACGGCCGTCTCGCGGAATCCGTTCCTGCCAAGGAGCGACATGTACACGGCCGCCGCGAGGGCGACGAGGCCCTGGTTCGTGCAGATGTTCGACGTCGCCCTGGCCCGGCGGATGTGCTGTTCCCGGGTCTGGAGCGTCATCACGTAGCCGCGCCGCCCGTCGTGGTCGACCGTCGCCCCGATGATGCGTCCCGGCATCCTCCGAATGTGCCTGCGCTCGGCGGCCAGGAAGCCGAGAAGCGGCCCCCCGTACGATGGAGCTGAGCCGAGGCACTGCCCCTCCCCGACCGCGATCGCCGCACCGTAGTCGGCCGGCGGCCGAAGGACGGCGAGGGATAGCGGATCGACCGAAGCGACGAGGAGTGCGCCGGCCCGTTCAGCGAGTTCACCGACGTCGTTGACGGACTCCAGAAGACCGAGCGCGTTCGGATGCTGCACGATCACGACGTCGTTCTCGCTGATCTCACCCGAGAGCGCCGCGACATCGATGCGGCCGTCGCGCGTGGGGACCTCCCTGAGGTCCGCGGCGCTCGACGCGAGGTAGGTCCTCAGAACCCGTTTCACGTGCGGCGAGACGGTCGCCGGAACCAGAACCCGGGCGCCGCGCGTGACGTCGAGCCCCATGAGCGCGGCCTCCGCGGTCGCGGAGGCACCGTCGTAGAGCGAGGCATTGGCCACGTCGAGTCCCGTCAGGCGCGCGATCATCGTCTGGAACTCGTAGATCGACTGCAGCGTGCCCTGACTGACCTCCGCCTGATAGGGCGTGTAGGCCGTGTAGAACTGGGGCATCGACGTGATCGTCCTCACGACGGCCGGCACGTGGTGATCGTAGATGCCGCCGCCGGCGAACGACAGGAGACAGTTCGCGCCGCGGTTCCCGGCGGCCAGCTTCCCGAGATGCCTGCCGATCTCCTCCTCGGAGAACGGCCCTGGAATATCCAGCTCCCCGGTCATCCTCAGGTCCGTCGGGATGCTCTCCAGAAGGTCCTCGAACGACGAGACGCCTATCTCGCGCAGCATCTCGGCTCGGTCGGCATCGGTGTGCGGCAGATACGGCAACGCTAGCCCTTCGTGTGCGCCTCGTAGTCCTCGGGCCCCATGAGGCCGTCCAGCTCAGAGGGGTCCGACAGCTTGATGCGGAGCACCCAGCCGTCGCCCGTCGGATCCTCGTTGATCTTCCCCGGATCATCGTCGAGCGCCGTGTTCACCTCAATGATCTCGCCCGAGACCGGAGTATAGAGCTCGCTCACACTCTTGACCGACTCGATGCTCGTCAGCACGTCGCCTGACGAGACGCTCTTCCCGGTGTCGGGAAGCTCGACGAAGACGATGTCGCCCAGCTCGCTCTGCGCGTAGTCCGAGACGCCGATGGTGGCGACGTCGTCCTCGACACGGACCCACTCGTGACTCTTCGTGAACAGGAGCTTCGCCATGATCCTCCCCACATGTTCGCGCGTTGGATTCCAGCGCCGGCCGCCCTCGAGCTGTCGGGCGGTTCATCGCTTGCTGCGTACCGTTCCGTCTCTGTAGAACGGCAGGGGGACGATCGTCGCCGGAACGGCCGTTCCCCTGACGTCGATCTCGATCCCGCCGTTCGTTCCGTCGGGCACGTAGCCCATTCCTATGGCCCGCTCGAGGCTGGGCGAGAAGGTCCCGCTCGTCACCTCGCCGACGGTCTCGCCGCCCACGATGATCCCGTGGCCGTGACGGGGGATCCTTCGTCCCTCGGCCTCGAATCCGACGAGGCGCGCGACCGGACCGCGCTCCCTGCGGGCCGCGATCGCGTCGCGTCCGATGAAGTCGCCCTTCTTCAGCCGCGTGATCCACATGAGATTCGCCTCGACGGGCGTTCGTGTCTCGTCGATGTCGTTCCCGTACAGAGCGTAGCCCATCTCAAGCCGCAACGTGTCGCGTGCTCCGAGTCCCGCCGGGCCCACGCCGTACTCGTGACCGGCCTCCATGAGGGCGCTCCAGACCTCGGGCGCCCGGTCCGTTCCGCAGTAGATCTCGAACCCGTCCTCACCCGTGTAGCCCGTGCGCGAGACGACGGCGCCGGAACCGAGCACGTTCGTCTCGGTCGAACGGTAGTAGCCGACCTCTCCGAGGTCGTCCTCCGCGACGCGGTCGGCGACCGGCCCGGCGTTCGGCCCCTGAACTGCGATGAGGGCGGTCCTGTCGGACGCGTCGTCGATCTCCACGTCGCCGGCGGCGTGCGACCGGATCCACTCGAGGTCCTTCGCGTGGTTCGCGGCGTTGACGACCAGCATGTAGGAGTCGGACAGCCGGTAGACGAGCAGGTCGTCGATGAACCCGCCGTCCTGGTAGCACATCGCGGAGTACTGAACGCCTCCGACATCGAGGGCCGACGCGCGGTTCGTGGTGATGCGTTCCACGAAGTCCAGGGCGCCGTCCCCCCTGATGTGGATCTCGCCCATGTGGGAAACGTCGAAGAGCCCGACGGACTCTCTGACCCGTCTGTGCTCCGCGACGATCCCGTCGTAGGTCATCGGCATCAGGAAGCCGGCGAACTCCACCAGGCGGGCATCCAGCTCGACGTGCGCCTCGTGGAGAGGGGTCCTCCGAGCCGTCTTCGTCTTTTCTCCCACGTCTCCTCTACCCCCGTGACGGGCCGACGGCCCCGGCGCGCGCCGAAGCATCGAGCGGCGCACCCGGGGCGCTCAAGATACATCCCGTCATACTAGTGGAGCCTGAAGCCGCAGGTCAAGCCGATTCGCCCCTCACCCGGGAGTCGTCGAGCACCGGACGGAGCACCCGACCGGTGTATGAGCCGCTCGATCGCGCGACCTCCTCCGGGGTCCCGGTGGCGACGACCTCGCCACCCTCATCGCCGCCCTCCGGACCGAGGTCGATGATGTTGTCGGCCGTCTTGACGACGTCGAGATTGTGCTCGATGACCAGCACCGTGTTGCCCCGGTCGACGAGTCTCCCGAGGACGTCGAGCAGCATCTTGACGTCGTGAAAGTGAAGACCCGTCGTCGGCTCATCGAGGATGTAGAGCGTCCGTCCGGTGCTTCTGCGCGAGAGTTCGGAGGCCAGTTTGATGCGCTGCGCCTCGCCGCCCGAGAGCGTCGTGGCCGGCTGTCCCAGATGGATGTACCCCAGGCCGACGTCGTGAAGCGTCTGGAGCTTCCTGACGATCGGCGGGATGTTCTCGAAGAACTCCAGCGCCTCGTCGACGGTCATCTCGAGAACGTCCGCGATGCTCTTCCCCTTGTAGAGGACATCCAGCGTCTCGCGGTTGAAACGTCGCCCGCCGCAGGCCTCGCAGGTGACGAAGACGTCGGGCAGGAAGTGCATCTCGATCTTGACCTGGCCGCCGCCCTGGCACGCCTCGCAGCGGCCGCCCTTGACGTTGAAGCTGAAGCGACCGGGCTTGTAGCCCCGTGTCCGGGCCTCGGGCACCTTCGCGAAGAGCTGCCTGATGTGTACGAAGGTCCCCGTGTAGGTCACGGCGTTCGACCTCGGCGTCCGGCCGATCGGCGCCTGCGAGATGTTGACCACCTTGTCGATGTGCTCGATGCCCTCGATGCGGTCGAACTTCCCCGGGATCTTCCGTGACCTGTGGAACCACTCCGCGAGCGCCTTGTGCAGGATGTCGGACACGAGCGTGCTCTTGCCCGACCCCGAAACGCCCGTCACGCAGTTGAACGCGCCCAGCGGGATCTCGACCTCGATGTTCTTCAGGTTGTTCTCGCGGGCGCCGACGATCCGGAGCCGGTCTCCGTCGATCGGGCGGCGCTCGTCGGGCACGGGGATCGAGAGCTCTCCCGACAGATAGCGCCCGGTCAGCGAGTCCCCGACCGACGGCAGCTTCTTCGGCGGACAGCTGGCGACGACGCGGCCGCCGTGCCGGCCGGCGCCCGGCCCCAGGTCGACGACCCAGTCGGCGCTTCTGATCGTCTCCTCGTCGTGCTCGACGACGATGACCGTGTTGCCGATGTCTCTCAGAGACGTCAGTGTTCGGAGGAGCTTGGCGTTGTCGTGCTGATGCAGACCGATCGACGGCTCGTCCAGAATGTAGAGCACGCCGACCAGGCGGGTGCCGATCTGGGTCGCGAGACGGATCCGCTGCGCCTCGCCGCCGGAGAGCGTCCCCGACGAGCGATCGAGCGTCAGGTAGTCGAGGCCCACATCGGACAGGAACCCCAGACGCTCGCGAATCTCCTTGAGGATCTCGGCCGCTATCTTCCTGCGCGTGCCGGTCAGCTTGAGCGAGTCGAAGAACGAGACCGCCTCCTTGACGGACTGAGCAGCGACCTCTTGGATCGCGCGGCCTCCGACGGTCACGGCCCTGGCCTCCGGCCGGAGACGGGCACCGCCGCAGTCGGGACACTCATCGACCGCCATGAAACCCTCGATCCAGCGGCGGACGTTCTCCGACTTGGTCTCCCGGTAGCGGCGCTCGAGATTGTGGACGGCGCCCTCGAACTTCCCCTCGTACTCCCACCGGCCCTTCTCAAACTGTATCTTGTACTCGATCTTCTCATCGCCCGAACCCTTGAGGAGCACCTCCTGCACGTGAGGATCCAGCTCCTCGAACGGGGTCATGAGATCGAAGCCGTAGTACTCGCCGAGCGCGTCCAGCTTGTGCCGGGCCCAGCCGGTAGCCAGATCGGGCCAGCACGTCACGGCCCCCTCGCGGAGCGTCTTCGTCGTGTCGGGCACGACGAGCTCCGGGTCGACGCGCATCATCGTCCCGAGACCGTCGCACTTCGGACAGGCTCCGTAGGGGCTGTTGAACGAGAACATGCGCGGCGCCAGCTCACCGAGACCGACTCCGCAGTGAGGACAGCTGGCGCTCGCCGACAGCACGATCTCATCGCCGCCCGCGATGATGACCACCGTCCCGTCGGCGAGTTCGAGCGCGGTCTCGAGGGAGTCGACGAGCCGCTTCCTTGCGGAGCTCTTGAGAACGAGCCGGTCGACCACGACGTCGATCGAGTGCTTCCTGCTCTTCTTCAGGCGGCCGACGTCGGCGATCTCCTTCGTCTCGCCGTCGACGCGGATCCTCACGAAGCCGGCCCGCTCGATCCTCGCAAGGGTGTCGCGATGCTGGCCCTTCTTGCCGCGCACGACCGGGGCGACGATCTGGACCCTGGTCTTCTCCGGGAACTCGAAGATCCGGTCCGCCATCTGGTCGACCGTCAACTGCGTGATCTCGCGGCCGCAGAGATGACAGTGCGGGGACCCGACGCGCGCGTAGAGGAGCCTCAGGTAGTCGTAGATCTCGGTCGCCGTGCCGACGGTCGAGCGCGGGTTCCGGGACGCGGAGCGCTGCTCGATCGAGATGGCGGGCGAGAGCCCCTCGATGAGGTCGACCTTCGGCTTCTGCATCTGCGAGAGGAACTGGCGCGCGTAGGCCGACAGCGACTCGACGTACCGCCGCTGCCCCTCGGCGTAGATCGTATCGAAGGCGAGCGACGACTTCCCGGAACCCGAGAGCCCCGTCACGACGATGAGACGGTTTCTCGGCAGGGTCAGATCGATCGCCTTGAGGTTGTGCTCCCTGGCTCCCCTGACGACGAGCTCGCCGCCGCCCGAGGACCGGGAGGATGCGGTTCGCCGCGTGCCCGAGCGCTCTCGCCCGTTCGCGGCGCTTGACCTGCTGTTTCTGGGCATGCTATCTAGTCTACACTCGGTTCTGTCGACCAACAAGCCGCAATCGCGGAGGAAAAACCGACATGACAGTCAAACGGGTGGTGCTCATCGTCGTCCTGGTCGCCGCGGCCGCGTTTCTCGCGGCGGGACTTCTGAGGGACGAGGCTCCAACGAGCCGTCGATCCGGGACGGGGCTTCGCGTCGTCGTCCTGGCCGTGGACGGGCTCGACTGGTTCCTGCTCGCGCGCTACGCAGAGGAGGGCCGTCTGCCGGCGATCGCGAGGCTCATGAGTTCGGGTGTGACCGGCGAGCTCCGCCCGGAGATCCCGGCGCTCCCGGAGGTCTCGTGGCCGGCGATGGCGGCTGGCACGCCGGGCGTCTCGACCGACGTGCCGGGACGGGCCGAGCGCCGCTACGGCGTCGTGCCGCGCGTGGCCGAGCTCGTTTCCGCATCGGGCGGGAAGGCGCTCTCGGTCGGCTGGCCCGCGTCGTGGCCCGCCGCCGAGCGCGATTGGCCTCTCGTGGCCGGCTTCGCCCCGCGCGCCGACGAGCACGTCAACGAGCTGGCGCCCGCCGTCATGCCGGACGGCGCGGGACACGCCTCCGGAGCCGCGTTCGAGGACATGGTCAGAGCGATCGCGTCCGACGCGGAGGAGCACGCCGGGGAGGGCTTCAGGCGGATCATCAACCTCGACGAAGCCGACACACAAGGCTGGGAGGACCACCTCGCGGCGGCTCGCTGGTCGCATCTCGCGGACGTCACGATGCTCGACATCGGCGCCAGACTGCTGGCGACCGAGGAACCGGACCTGGCACTCGTTCACATCGGCGGTCTCGACGCCGTCTCCCACAGGTTCCTGGCGCCGGCGGCGCCCGATTTCTTCTCGGAGCTCCCGGACGAGGCGCTGAGATTCGGTGAGGTCCTGCCGGGGTATTACGAGTTCATCGACCGCGCGGTCACGAGGTTCATCCGGTTGACCGACGAGGAGACCGTTTTCATCCTGTGCTCCGCCTACGGCTTCAGACCGTCGCTCGAGACTCCGAGGATCTCAGGAGCGCACTCGGACGGGCCGCCCGGTGTCTTCATCGTCAGGGGCCCGAGGATCTCGCCGCTGCCTGAGCCTGTCACCGTCTCCGCGCGCGACCTGGCCCCCACCGTGCTCGCGATCCTCGGCGTCGAGATACCGGACGACATCGAGGGGCGCGTGGCGATCGAGGTTCTGCCGGCCGGTCTCAGGACCGAGCACCCGCCCGTCTTCGGCCCGGCGCCCCCGCCGGACGTCGGCACCGTCGAGGAGCCCGACGAGCTCGCGGCGGCGCGTTCCGCAGCGGCGGAGCGGCTCAAGAGCCTCAGGGAGGAGCTTCAGTAGAAAGGAACGGGGCTGACGGGAGGCGGCGACCCGTCAGTCGAGTCGCTTCCTGAACTCGGCGGTGAGGGCCGGAACGACCTCGAAGAGATCGCCGACGATGCCGTAGGTCGCGACCTTGAAGATCGGCGCGTCGGGGTCCTTGTTGATCGCGACGATCGTCTGTGACGACTGCATCCCGGCCAGATGCTGAACGGCGCCTGAGATGCCGCAGGCGATGTAGAGCTTCGGCTGGACCGTCTTGCCGGTCTGCCCCACCTGGTGCGAATAGGGTATCCACCCGGCGTCGACCGCAGCGCGCGATGCCCCGAGAGCTCCGCCGAGCACGTCGGCCAGCTCCTCGAGCATCTTGAACTGCTCCGGTCCGCCCATCCCCCGACCGCCGGACACGATGATGTCGGCGTCCGCGATGTTGACCGCCTGCGTGACGTCCTCGACGAACTCCAGGTAGCGCACGTCCGTCTCGAGGAGCGAGGGGTCGATCTCCTCCTTGACGACCTTTCCCTGACGCGAGGGGTCGGGCTCGAGCGCCGTCATCACCTTGTGCCGGACAGTCGCCATCTGCGGCCTGTGATCGGGGCAGATGATCGTCGCCATGATGTTGCCGCCGAACGCCGGTCGGGTCTGGAGCAGCAGGCGCTCGGAGTCGTCTATGGCGAGTCCCGTGCAGTCTGCTGTCAGCCCGGCGCGCACACGGATGGCGACGCGCGGGATCAG
>WJMD01000113.1 GCA_014728125.1 Candidatus Effluviviaceae Genus V sp. | reverse complement strand
GTTTGAGGATACAGGCAAGATGGTGCTGGTCAAATAGAGACCAGTATCCTCGAGATCATGATCATCCCTATACGAGAGAGGCCGGCTGTTGCCGGCCTCTCTCTTTGCGGCGTCCCCAACGGGATTGGGTGGCGACGGACGCGTCGCGTCCGCGCTACCCTTGCCTGATGCGGCGGCTTCGCCGCCTCTGTTGTGCAGTCCGCGCAAGCGCGCACGGCCAGTCGAACCCTACGGGTTCTCCATCACCGCCGCGTACAACAGGAAGCGGACCGCTCTGCGGCCCGCTTCTTGTTGTGGCGTCCCCAACGGGATTCGAACCCGTGTTGCCGCCGTGAAAGGGCGGTGTCCTAAACCCCTAGACGATGGGGACGCATGGACCTGCCGTCGGGCACTGCCCAACGGGATGGGCCGTGCCCTCGCGGGCCCGGCCCTGCCTCAGGTCGGCTGCTGCGCAGCCGGCATCTGATGCGCGCCTGCCGGCGCGCAAGGCAGTCGAACCCGTGTTGCCGCCGTGGCTACTTGTCCGCCCACTCCGGCATCGACCTCATGTAGTGCTCGGCGCGCTTCATCGCGGTCTCTTCGTCGACGTGCTGCCACTGCATGAACCACTGCGCGATGCCGCGACGGATCTCTTCCCTGGACTTGACGTCGCCGCCCTCATCCGTGCAGTGCTTGCAGTAGTGCTCCGACATGCCCTTGAGATCCGGCGCATTGAGCGGCATGCCACACGACATGCAGAACTCCATCTCCTGCATCGCCATCATCATCCTCCTCGTGAAAGGGCCCGGCCCAGCTTCAAGCCACCCGACCTGCTGGTGGGCCGTGCTGGTCTCGAACCAGCGACTCCCTGCTTAAAAGGCAGGTGCTCTACCAACTGAGCTAACGGCCCCCACAGTCTGAAGCTGCGACTGCCCGGCGCTCGCCCCGGGGTTCCCGGGTCGGCGCCTGCGACACCCGCCTACCGTTTCTCCGCCAGCACCTTCTGGAGCGCGGAGAGGCCGGGGCCGACGTCCTTGATGTAGCCGAGCTTGTAGAGCGTCTGCTCGAGCCCCCCGATCACCATCGGAAGGTCGCGCTCCTTGATGCCCCCCATGTGGCCGATCCGGAACACCTTGCCGGAGAGGTCGAGCTGCCCGCCGGCGACGCGACATCCGAAATCGTCGTCCAGGACGCGCACAATCTGGTTCGCGTCCCATCCGTCGGGACAGACCGCCACGGTGACGCCGTTCGCGGGATGCTCCGGCAGAATACTCATGCCGAGCGCCTTGATGGCGGCTCTGGTCGCCTCGCCCATCCGCGCGTGCCGGGCGTAGACCTCCTCCCAGCCCTCGTCCTCCATCATCTGGAGAGCGACCTCCAGGCCGAAGACGAGCGATACGGCCGGAGTGTATGGCGTCTGGCCCTTCTTCTGGAGCCGCTTCCACGTCGTCGTGAAGTCGAAGTAGAACTTCGGCAGGTCCGACTCCGTGACGAGCGACCACGCGCGCCCGTTCAGCGCCACGAACGCGAGGCCCGGCGGCGTCATCATCGCCTTCTGCGTGCCCGCCACGACGGCGTCGACGCCCCACTCGTCCATCTTGATCTCGTGCACGCCCACGCTCGAGGTCGCGTCGACGACCATGACTGCGCCGTGGTCCTTGACGACCTGGCCCAGTGCTCTGATGTCGTTCAGCGCGCCGGTCGACGTCTCACTGTGGATGACCAGAACGGCCTTCGCGTCAGGGTTCGCATCGAGGATCGACGCGAGCTCGGTCGGATCGTGGCACTTCCCCCACTCGACCGCGTACTCCACGGCCTCGACGCCGTAGGTCCGGCAGATGTCGCGCCAGCGGGTGCCGAAGACACCGTTCATGCAGACGACGGCCTTGTCCCCGCGCGACATGAGGTTCGCGACAGCGGCCTCCATCATACCCGTTCCCGAGCACGTGAAGAGGAGAACGTCGTTGCTCGTGGTCAAGAGACGCCCGATCTCATCCTGGACGTGCCGCACCTTCTCCGAGAACTGCGGAGTTCTGTGGTGCAGCACCTGCTTCCCCACGGCGTTGAGCACCGCGCCCGGGATCTTCGTCGGGCCGGGGGCGAACAGCTTTGACTTGGCGAACGGCTTCTTGTTCATCCGCGCTCCTTTGACGCGCTCCGCCGGCGACTACCGGCCACCCTGTCTTCCAGCGATGCCCAGGATCCAGCCGATGATCTCCTTCGACCCCTCGCCGGTCTGGGCAGAGAAAAGGACGATCGGGGTCTCGGAGTCCGGCTCCAGCACCTGCTCGATCGTCCTCACACTCCTTCTTCGTTTGTCCTTTGATATCTTATCAGCCTTCGTCGCGGCAATCAACGCCGGCACACGGAAGTGCTTGATCCACTCGTGCATCTGGATGTCGTCGGCCGTCGGCCTGTGACGAGCGTCCACCAGATGGACGATCCCCGCAAGCTCTTCACGCTCATGGAGATAGCTCTCGATGAGCCGTCCCCACTTCGCCTTCTCCTTCTTCGATACCTTCGCGAACCCGTATCCGGGCAGATCGACGAGGATCAGCTTCCGATCGACGACATAGAGGTTGAGCTCGCGGGTCTTCCCCGGCGTCCTCGATGTCCGGGCGAGCTTCTTCCGGTTCGCGATGCGGTTGAGAAGCGAGGATTTCCCGACGTTCGAACGCCCCGCCAGCGCGATCTCCGGCAGCTCTCCCCCGGGCAGCTGCCGGAGACTGGCAGCTCCGAGCAGGAACTCGATCTTCCCGATGGCCATGCGTCCCCCCGCCCCGGAGGGCTGCGGGCGAGTCGGGGCTTCGCCCCGCTCTCAGTACCGGTCTCCAGCGTCACCACAGAAAGCGGGGCCCCGCGGTCCGCCCGCGAGGCCCCGTGTCAGCTTCGTCGTGCGCGCTGTCGCTCTAGTGCGGCGCCTGCGGCGCGAACGGGGTCTCCGGACGGTTGCCATCCGTCGGTTCCGGATGTTCAGGCTGTTCCGTCCGTTTCTCGTCGCGCTTCGGCCACCCGTCGAACGCGAGCTCGAGCACCTCGTCGAGCCTGTGCACGAGCTGGATGTCCAGGTCGCGCTTGACAGGCTTCGGGAGCTCCACCACGTCCTTCTCGTTCTTCGACGGGATGACGAGCGTCTTGACGCGCGCGCGGTGGGCCGCGACGGCCTTCTCACCCAGGCCGCCGATCGGCAGCACCTTGCCGCCCAGCGTGATCTCGCCGGTCATCGCGACGTCGGGACGCGTCGGCTTACCCGTGAGTGCCGAGATCAGTGCGGTCGCCATCGCCGTTCCGGCCGACGGGCCGTCCTTCGGGATCGCGCCCTCGGGCACGTGGATGTGGATGTCGAGGTCCTCGAGCGTGTCCTCGTCGATTCCCAGGTCTCCTGCGTGGGCCTTTGCATACGAGAGCGCGGCCTTCGCCGACTCCTGCATGACCTCGCCGAGCTTGCCTGTGAGCGTGAGGTTCCCGTCGCCGCGCATGGTGAGCACCTCGACGGTCAGAATCTCGCCGCCGACACTCGTCCACGCGAGTCCGGTCGCGACGCCGACACGCTGCTCCGTCTCGACCTCCTGCGAGAGATACCGCGGCATCCCCAGGAGCTTGCGCACGGCCTTCGGCGTAACGCTCTTCGGCACCTTCTTGCCGCTCGCCCGTCTGCGCGCGATCTTCCTGCAGATGTTCGCGATCTCGCGCTCGAGGTTCCTGACGCCCGCCTCGCGCGTATGGTCCTCGATGATGCGCTCGAGCGCGGAGTCTCTGATCGACAGTCCGATCTTGTCCAGCCCGTTGGCCTCGAGCTGCTTCGGCACGAGGAAGTTCTTGGCGATCTGGAGCTTCTCGTTCCGGAGGTACCCGGGGAGCCGGATGGTCTCCATCCGGTCCTCGAGGGCCGGCGGGATCGTGTGCAGCACGTTCGCCGTCGTGATGAACATGACCTCCGAGAGGTCGAAGTCGACGTCGAGGTAGTGGTCGTTGAACGTGCAGTTCTGCTCAGGGTCAAGCACCTCGAGCAGCGCCGACGCGGGATCACCCCGGAAATCCGAGCTCATCTTGTCGATCTCGTCGAGCAGGAAGACCGGGTTCTTCGAGCCGGCCTTCCGGAGCCCCTGGATGATGCGGCCCGGCATCGATCCGATGTAGGTCCGCCGGTGGCCTCGGATCTCGGCCTCGTCGCGCACGCCGCCCAGCGACACGCGAACGAACTCGCGGTCGAGAGCGCGGGCGATCGACTTCCCGAGCGACGTCTTGCCGACGCCGGGAGGTCCGACCAGGCAGAGGATCGGTCCCTTGACCTTCTCGGTCAGCTTGAGGACGGCCAGGTACTCGAGAATGCGCTCCTTCGGCTTCTTGAGACCGTAGTGGTCGTCCTCGAGGATCTGCTCGACCTCCTTGATGTCCGAGCGGTCCTTCGTTCTCTTGTCCCACGGCATCGTCGTCAGCCACTCGATATAGGTCCGGACGACCGTGGCCTCGGGCGACATCGGGGACATCTTCTTCAGGCG
>WJMD01000112.1 GCA_014728125.1 Candidatus Effluviviaceae Genus V sp. | reverse complement strand
GCCGGCGCACCGAGGAGCGACCTGGCGTGCGGCCGGTCTCCCGGGAGCTCGACGCCGGCGAGCTCGAGCACGGTCGGGTAGAGGTCGGTCAACATCACCGGGTCGTTCCGCATCCCCGCCTCGAGCCTACCCGGTGCTCGGACCACCAGAGGCACCGCGATGAGCGTCTCGTGAACGCCGAACTGGTGGTCCATGAGGCCGTAGTCACCGAGGTTCTCGCCGTGGTCCGACGTGACGATGATGACGGCGTCGTCGTGGAGTCCGCGGGAACGGAGCATCTCAATGAGGTCCTTCAACAGATTGTCGGACGTCGCGGCGTCGCCCATGTAGAGACGCCGGACCCTGCTCCACTCAACGTTCTCAGGCGCATGGAGACCCGCGTTGAATTCGTACGCCCACCGCGTCGTGACGACGTCGTCCGGCGGAAGATCGGGCAGACTCCGCTCGCGGACAGCCGACGACGGGTCGTAGGGCAGATGCGCCTCGAGGTAGTTGACGAAGAGCAGGAACGGGCGCGAGCCGTCGCGTTCATCCAGCCACCGCTCGATGTTCGCGTTCGTGGCGAGCCCTCCCTGGCTCCCCCGCATGGCGTGGATCCTGTCATCGCCCCTCGACTCGACGTACGACGTGCGGAAGCCCCGCATCACGCCGCTGAGCTCATCGGTCAACCACGGGTTGCTGAAAAAGGCCGCGGTCTCGTACCCGGACGAAGCCAACCGCTCGCCCAGCGTCTTGTGCTCGGCCCCCAGCACGGGACTGTGCCCCGTGCAGAGGTGGGTCGAGGACAGGTGCCCGGTGAGGAGTGAGGCGTGCGACGGCAGCGTCCAAGGGGCCGTCGCCCAGGCGTTCGTGAACGTCGTCCCCTCTCCCGCGAGCGAGCCGAGCGTCGGCATCGGGCCGTTCAGAGGGTCGCCATTGAGGTCTGTCACATCGTCGCGGACGGTGTCGAGCACCACGATGACGATGTTCGGCAGTCTCTCGTCACTCCTGCTGCAGCCGCCAGCAAGCAACGCAAGCAACAGCGCCGCGACAGCGGCCATCGTCAGGAGCGCGCTCAAGAACGTGCGCTTCATGCAGCTCTTCTCCGAGTCAAGTCGCCGAGCACTCAGAACCCGCGGCAATGGTACACCGGCTCACATCCTTGTCAGGGGAGCAGCACACTTCTTCTCAAGGGACGGCCGAAACTCGTTTCCGTGAGGTTCAGGCGCTCTCGACGGTCCGCCGCCGCTCGCTCAGAAGCAGTACATCGATGAGGCTGTCTGCGTCCCTCGCGGCCATCCAGCGTTCCTCGAAGCGCGGGTCCTGGAGCGTCTGGGCGATGGCTGCGAGCGCGCGCAGGTGAAGCGTCCGCGTATCGCGCGTTCCCACGAGCACGAAGCCCGCCTTGACCGCGGGAGCCTCCTCGGAGAAGCGCACACCCTCGCGAGACCTGACCAGCAGCAGCTCGAACACGCCGTCGCCGTCGAGCACGATGTGGGGCACAGCGGCGAAAGGGGTGATGGCCGTGCTGCTCTCGGCCTCACGCTCAGAGATGAGTCTGACGAGCTCGTCCTCGCTCGGGCACGCTTCTCCGCACGACACGTGACGCGCAACGAGCCGGAAGAACGCGTCGCGCTCCATTCCCTCGTCGAGATCGAGCACCGTCGCGCGCTTCACGGCCTCGTCGAAGGCATCGTGCTCGATGCTGTCGCGCTCGTTGATGATCTCCCGGAGCTCGGTCTCCAGTCCCCTGCCAGCGATCCTCCGGTCCGTGATCCGAGCGACAAGATGGAGGAGCGCCGACTGCGTTGTGGCCCGGCGCCGGCCGTACAGAAGGTAGAGCGAGACGCCGGCGATGACGAAGAGCGCGGTGATGAGAATCGACTCGAACCCCATGTCGGCGATCAGCGCGAGGAAGGCGACGATGCTGACGATCTGTAGCCAGGGATAGAGCGGTGCCCGGAAGGTCGGCCGGTAGTTCTGGATCCGGCTCTCTCTGAGAACGATGAGCGAGAGGCTCGCCAGCACGTTGGTCAGCAGCACGACCGTCGAGGCCGCTTTGATGAGCGTGTCGAGACGGATGAGAAGCGACAGGGCGATGAAGAGCCCCGTCACGAGAACGGCGAACGTGGGCACGCCGGACCGGCCGCCGGTTCGCGCGAACCGCTCCGGAATCAGCCTGTCGCGGGCGAGCGCCAGCGGGTAGCGCGAGGCCGTGAGGATGCCCCCGTTGGCGGTCGTGATGAAGGCGAGAAGGGACGCGACGGTCACCGCGATGAAGCCGGGATTGCCCATGACGGCACGGGCGCTGTCCGCGATCGGCGTGAGGGAAGCGGCGAGCCGGTCGGCGGGCAACACGCCCACCGCGATGAAGGGCACGAGCGTGTAGATCGCTGTGACGACCACGAGCGAGGAGATGAGCGCGGCCGGGATCGTTCTCTGGGGATTCCGCACCTCCCCTGCGACGCTGGCGGTCGTCAAAAGTCCACCGAACGAGACGAACACGAAACCGGCCGTGGAGACGATCGCGTTTCGGCCGTGGGGGATGAACGGGTCGAACCGCGCGATCTCCACCTGATTGAAGCCGGTCACGATGAGCGCGGCGAGGATGGCGAGCAGCCCGGCGACGAGCGCCTGCTGGAACCCCGCGGCCTCCCTGACGCCGGTGAGGTTCAGGATGATGAACCCCGCACAGACCAGGAGGCCGGCCGCCACAAGGTCGAAGCCGAAAAAGACGACCAGAAGCTCGGCGATGCCGACGATGGCGAATGCGCTCTTGAGCGAGAGCGCGAGCCAGCTGAGGAGCCCGGAGACCGAGCCCAGCAGGCTCCCGAAGCTCCTCGTAATGAAGAAGTAGTCGCCGCCGGCGCGCGGCATGGCCGTCGTGAGCTCAGCGAGACTCAGAACGGCCGTGAGCGCGAGCAGGCCCGCCAGGGCGTACGAGACGAAGACCGCGGGACCTGCCCGCGCGAACGCGAGCCCGGGCAGGATGAAGAGCCCGGAGCTGATCATCGCCCCGGCCGCTATCGAGAAGACGGCGAAGAAGCCGAGCTGTCGCTTCATCGTGCTCCGGGCCTCCCGTTGTGGGACTCACTCGAACGGTGCGATGATAGCGGAAACCCGCCGGTAGCACGAGGGGTGAGTTGAGACCGGCAGAGCTCACGAAACCGCATGGACCGCCGGCGCGAGCATGTGGTATTCTTGCTCAGCAGGCGTTTCCCTCATAGGCTTTGTCACCGTAATCGTCGCATGCTCTTGCAGGAGGCTCCTCCCATGACGGCCAGAAGCATTCTTCTCGTGATCGCGGCGTCGCTGATCCTCGGCGCCCCTTCCTCCCACGCAGGCGTCGTCCGCGTCCCGCAGGACGAACCAACGATCTCCGCCGGCATCAGCGAGGCCTCTCCCGGCGACACCGTGCTCATCGCGTCCGGCACATACGACGAGCACAGCCTCAATGTGACGAAAGGCATCACGATCGCCGG
>WJMD01000111.1 GCA_014728125.1 Candidatus Effluviviaceae Genus V sp. | reverse complement strand
TTGCCGCTCGGAATGAGGTAGTTCCTGCCGTAGCCGTCCTTGATCGTGACCAGCTCACCCTTGGCGCCCAGCCGAGGGATGTCCTCTGTCAGAATGACCTTCATGTTTCTTCCCCAGGTCTCGGTGTTCTCTCGGGTTGCCTCTAACCGTGCCGATGGTGCTTGCCGGCGTACGGAAGGAGCGCGATGTAGCGCGCCCGCTTGACGGCGTGCGCGAGCTGTCGCTGATGTCTGGCGCAGGTGCCGGTGACCCGGCGCGGGATGATCTTACCCTGCTCCGTGATGAACCGCATCAGACGCTTCTCGTCCTTGTAGTCGATCCGCTCGATCTTGTCCTGGCAGAAGCGGCAGATCTTGCCGCGTGTTCGGCGTGGCATGCGTTTCCTCCGCTCGACCGTCAGTCGTTCTGGTCTTCCTTGACGATGATCATGTGTCTCAGGATGTTCTCGTCCAGACGGAACAGCTGCTCGAGTTTCTCGATGGCAGCGGGGTCCGCCTCGAACGAGAGGAACGTGTAGTGCCCGTCGCGCTGGTCCTCGATCTCGTAGGACAGGCGCCGCTTGCCCCAGCGATCCCACTCGCCGGGGGCTCCGCCTGCCTCACGGATGGTCCCCTCGACCTTCTCCACCGCGGCGTCGAGCGCCGCGTCCTCCAGCGCGGGGGCGAAGATGAACGTCCCCTCGTACTTCCGTGCCATATCGGGCCTCCTCCCGGTCTCTTCCCGGCCCCGCGAACCATGCGCGGAGCGAGGAGCTTGCCTCCCGGACGCCCATCGCCCGGGTGCGAACACCATGATCGATCATCGCGCGGAGACGTCTCAGTTGAACCGCACCAGCATGACGTCTCCGTCGGTCATCACGTAATCCCGGCCTTCGGTGCGAACGTCGCCGCTCTCGCGGGCGGCATGCATGGAGCCGGCCTCGATGAGCTTCTCGAACGGAACGACCTCGGCCCGTATGAAGCCGTGGGCCATGTCCGTGTGGATCGTCCCGGCCGCCTCGACCGCCGTCGCGCCCCCCTGTACCGTCCAGGCCCGGACCTCGTCTCCCTTGATGGTGAAGAACGTCACCAGTCCAAGAAGCCGGTAGCCCGCCCGGATCAGTCTGGGAAGCCCCGCCTCCGACAAACCCCAGGCGGCCACGAACTCGCTCCGGTCCTCGGCGTCGAGTGCCGCCAGTTCGGCCTCGAGGCGCGCCGACAGGGGCACGACCTTCCAGTCGGGTTCCCCGGTCGCCTCCGCCAGCCGCTCGACCCACGTTGACGCGGTCCCTACGTCATCCTCACCGATGTTCGCGACGTAGAGCGTGTCCTTGTCGGTCAGGAAGCGGTAAACGGACAGGTGTCCCCTGTCGCTCTCAGACAGCCCCGCGTCGGCGATGCGCGTTCCGGCGTCGAGCGCGTCGCGGGCCCGCTCGAGCGCGTCGGCCAGTTCGCCTGCCTCCTTGTCACCGCGGCCCGCGTCCTTCCGCGCCTTCTCGAGGTTCCGCTCGGCCGTCTCGAGGTCGGCCAGCAGAAGCTCGGTCCTGATGATGTCGATGTCCCTGGACGGATTCGTCTCGCCCTCGACGTGGCTGACAGATGCGTCCTCGAAACACCGGACCACGTGAACGACGGCGTCGACGTCCCTGATGTTCGCGAGGAAGCGGTTTCCCAGTCCCTCGCCGAGACTCGCGCCGCGGACCAGTCCCGCGATGTCAACGAAGCGGACCGTGGTCGGTGTCAGCTTCTCGGGCTCGAGGAGCTCCCCGAGCCTCGTCAGTCGTTCGTCCGGCACGGGGACGACGCCGACGTTGGCGTCGACCGTGCAGAAGGGGTAGTTGCTGCAGGCCACCGCGGTGCCGGCGAGCGCATTGAACAGCGTCGACTTGCCGACGTTCGGCAGACCCATGATGCCCAGCGCCAGTGCCACGGATCCTCCCTCTGTGGCCGCGTCAGGCCCTAATCCACGAAGAGCGGTGCCAGAACAAGTGCGATGACCGACATGAGCTTGATCAGAATGTTGATCGACGGCCCGACCGTGTCCTTGAGCGGGTCGCCGACCGTGTCGCCGACCACCGCCGCCTTGTGTGCGTCGGAGCCCTTGCCTCCGAAGTGACCTTCCTCGATGTACTTCTTCGCGTTGTCCATCGCTCCGCCGGAGTTTGCGGTCTGGATGCCCAGGACGACGCCCGTGACGACCGAGCCGACCAGAAGTCCTGCGAGCGTGTGTTTGTCGTAGAACCCGACGATGACCGGCACGAGAATGGCCAGGAGCCCGGGCTTGAGCATACCCCGGATCGCTCCCCTGGTGCTGATGTCGACGCAGGTCGCTGAGTCGGGCATGACCTCACCCTTCAGCAGCCCCGGGATCTCGCGGAACTGCCGGCGGACCTCGTCGATCATCTTGAAGGCGACGTGCGAGACGGCCTGGAAGAGCATCGAGGAGAAGAAGAACGGCAGCATGCCGCCGATCAGGAGTCCGGCCATGACCTTCGGGCTCGAGAGGTCGGCGACCGTGATGCCGGCCGACGCCATGTAGGCCGAGAGAAGCCCGATGGCCGCGAAGGCCGCCGAACCGATGGCGAAGCCCTTGCCGATGGCGGCCGTCGTGTTCCCGACCGCGTCGAGATTGTCCGTGATCTCGCGGACCGACGGGTCGAGACCCGCCATCTCCGCGATGCCGCCGGCGTTGTCGGCGACCGGTCCGTACGAGTCGACCGCGACGACCATGCCGGTGGTCGCCAGCATGCCGAAGGCCGCCATGGCGATGCCGTACATGCCGGCGAAGTGATGCGCCACGACGATCGCGATCCCGAGAACCAGCACGGGGACAGCCGTGCTGGCCATCCCGACGGCCGTGCCGCTCGTGACGGTGATGGCCGGTCCCGTCTGGGAGGCCTCGGCCAGCTCCTTGACGGGCTTGTACTTCGAGCTCGTGAAGAACTCGCTGACGAACCCGACGATGACGCCGCTGGCTATTCCCGCGAGCGTTGCGAAGAACGGCCCCATGGCGCTGTACTCGGTGCCGCCGACGCTGAACGGTGTGCCCATGCCCCGGATGATGAAGAAGCTGGCGAGCGCCGTGAGGCCCGCGGCGACGTAGGTGCCGCCCATCAACGCGCCCTGCGGGTTCCTGCGGCCCACGGCCTTGACGAACAGGATGCCTATGATCGACGCGATGATCCCGGCCGCCGCGATGGAGAGCGGCAGCGCCATCAGCCGCTCCGAGATCGTGGCGCCGGCGACGAGCGCCGAGGCGAGCGCCATGCTGGCGATGATCGACTCGACGTATGACTCGAGAAGGTCGGCCCCAAGTCCGGCCACGTCTCCGACGTTGTCCCCGACGTTGTCCGCGATGACGGCTGGGTTCCTCGGGTCGTCCTCGGGTATTCCGGCCTCAACCTTCCCGACGAGGTCGGCGCCCATGTCGGCGCCCTTGGTGAAGAGCCCGCCGCCGGACCTGGCGAAGAGCGCCGCGAGACTGGCTCCCATCGCATAGCCGTTGACGATGACCGGCTCCCGGAAGAGCCAGTACACGGCAAGCAGTCCGAGAAGCGCCATGCTCGCCACACTCATGCCCATGACCGAGCCGGCGGAGACTGCGACCCCCAGAGCTCCCTTGACGCCGCCGTCCACGGCGGCCTGAGTTGTGCGGGCGTTCGCCTTTGTTGCGATGCTCATGCCGACGAACCCTGCCAGACCCGAGATGACGGCGCCGAATGCGAATGCGACGGCCGTCCGCCAGCCGAGCGGAAGGTCCGGGTTGCCGGAGAGTGTCGGTGCGAGCGCGATGAGTGCCGCCACGACGACAACGAGGATCGCCACATAGCTGTACTCGCGTCTCAGGAACGCTCTGGCGCCCTCCTGGATCGCGTGAGAGATGCGAACCATGAGCTCGTTCCCGGGATCGCTCCTGAGGACCTCCCGGGCGAGGATCAGCACGAACACCAGGCCGGCAACGCCCGATGCAAACGGCAGAACGAGCTGTCCCATTCAACCTCCTGCGCCGCCCTCGGAGCCGGGGGCTTCGAGT
>WJMD01000110.1 GCA_014728125.1 Candidatus Effluviviaceae Genus V sp. | reverse complement strand
ATGTTGTCGAGCTGCCAGGCGCCGTCCTTCACCGACTCCTGCGGCGGGTTGTTGAACTGATCCTGCGACGAGTACGCAACGTCCGCCTCGAAGCGGAAGCGAAGGTCGATGGTCGAACCCGCGTAGGACGTGAGGTCGAGGCTCTCGTGTCCGTACGTCGGGTCGTCCCAGTCTTTCGACGAACCCGGCTTCCCGCTGAAGCCCGGGTTCGAGACCCAGTACAGGTTCGTCCAGGTCGCGCCGCCGTCCGTCGAGACGTCGACGTACCCGTAGTCGTAATCGTGCTCCATGGCGATACGCTGGTCCCACTCGAGCGTCACGCCGCCGGTGGCCGTGGCCATCTCGGTGAACTCGCGCTCGAGGATCTGGATCCAGTCGTTGCCGTACCCGCGCGGCTGACGCCAGCACACGTTCTCCGTACCGCACCACCACGTGCTGTCGCCCAGATGGGTGAAGCCGTTGATGCGGATCGTGTCGTGATGCCAGTAGTTCTCCTGTCCGAGCGTGCCGCTGCGGTCCCAGGCCGTCCAGCCGGCGTTGTCGCCGGTGAGGTCCGAGAAGTCCGCGTCGAAGATCCACAGCGTGTCGAGTCTGGTGCCCTCGTGCTGTGACCTCGACTGCTGCTCGAAGTCGACGATCGACATGGCGCTCCTGTACTCGGTTCCGTCGCCCTTGGCCATGGCGGCCGGAACGGCGAGACAGACGATCAGCGCGACCGCCGTCAGTGCGAAAATCGTGCTTCTCATTCGATCAGTCCCCCCTTCTCTGGGAAGGTGGTCCAGCTCACACCTCGCGACTCGCATCTCCGCGTCCGGCACCTTCCCGCCGGCGGACGGTCCCGCGTGACCGTCCGGAACGGAGATCAGAACGACATGAATGCGGCGCAATCCCAGTAACAGAAAGGCTCTCGGGGCCCTGCAAAGTGGGGGTCTTGCTGTTCAGGCATGATGCTCCCCGCTCACAAGACCTCTCGGTCGTGCGCGGGAGGGGGGTGTCGGAAGCGGCTCTGTGGCTGCCTTCGCTATTTCCCGACTCGGCGTCATTGTACTCCCAGGGCGGCTCGTGGTGCAAGCGATTTCTCTGTCTCTCCATCTTCTCTCATGTCTCGAGACGGCCAGAGGGCCGCCTGCGCGTTTCGGAGAGGGCCCCAGGTCCGGCTGCGTGGGGTCGATGCGGGCCGCACGAGAAGGGGCCCGAGCGCCGTGCCCGGGCCCCTCTGTGTTCGTCCGCTGTGACCGCTTCAGTCGAGCAGCAGGGTCCTGTTCCTAGGGGCGTTCCATTCCAGGAGGAGCGCTCTGAGCTCGGGCCAGAGGTCCGGACCGACGTCGTTGTCGACCTCGAGTCTCCGCTCGACGGTTACCCAGGAACCGTCCCGGTCGACGGTGAGCGAGAACGTCCCCGCCTCGTTCCGAAGGTCGGTCTCCTCGGGGACGTGAGCCGGCTCGCCCTCTCCTGTGTCGATCTCAAGCATCACGCTCTGCGTCGCGGGAGCCGGAAGCCGGACGGCGGTCCCGCGTGTCGGGACCGCGAGTTCGAGCGACGGCTCGAACCCGTCGAGAATCCCGCCGGTCGGGTCCCCGACGACGAGCGGGATGCGACCCAGGTCATCTTCCCCGGGCGCATCCAGGACCACGTCGAACCCCGCCTCGACCCTCGATGTCTCCAGAGCGGTCAGACCGGGGCTTTCGGCACTCGATCCTGGAAGCACCGAGCGAACGAGCCGGTCCGCGTAACCGCCGAGCGCGCCATCCAGACCGGCCACGCTCCCGTACGGGGCGAGCCAGCCGGTTCCCAGCACGTAGCCCCGGCCCCCGAACCCGCCGTCCTCGTTGCGCTCAAGACGGACAGCCACCTCGAGGACGCCCGGCTCCGCCGGCCGATGCGACGGGTCTTCGTCTCCGGGACGCCAGAGCGTGCGCCCCGCCACGGTGGGACCTGCCGATGTCAGCCGCGCCGTCGCCGGATCGAGCGTGCCCTGGAACCCGGCGCCGCGCACTTCGACGAGGAGCTGCTCGAACCGCGAGAGCCCCGGTGGGCTCTCCGTGAGATCCGTGTCCCGATATCCGACCCAGACCGGTTCGGCCTCGAGGCCGACCTCGCGGAGGAGCGCACAGGCCGCCACCGCGCGGTCGACGGCGTGCCCGTAGGATGTCTCCCAGGTCCTCTGCGCGGGACGCGGACCGAACAGCCATGCTCCGTGGTCCGCGCCGACGTGCCGCGTCGCCTCGGCGAGATAGGCCGCCGCGGCCCGGGCCAGGTCCTCCGCCCCGTGTCGGCCCTTCGTTCGCTCGGCCAGGCTGTCGAGCGGCGCGCCTTCGAGCACGGCGGCCCCCTCGAACGGCGTCAGGAACGACTCGGCCAGCGCGTCCCACGAGGGCCAGGTCGACCAGACGAGCGTCGGAGACGCCGCGGTCCGGTCGCGAACCAGAGGCCGTCCGAGCCGGTCGATCCGGGTCATGCTCCAGGCGTGCCCGCCGTCGCCCGACACCTCCGGCGCCGGCGCGCCGCGCAGGGTCTCGAAGGCGACGTTCTCGCCCTCCGGCATCCGCAGGAAGAGAGCGTTCCTCACCGTCGGGTCGGGCGCCGAGGCGACCCGTGAACCGTCCATCCCGAGCGAGGGCGCCCGGGCCTCGGTCACCGTGTAGCGGGTCTCGACAACGCACGGTACCTCGACCCCGTCGTGAAGGAGCGCCTGCTGTCTGAGCGCCTTCGCGTAGTCGTATGCGCTGTACACCGCCCCCGGGGTGGTTTCGACGACGGCCGTCCGGCTCACCGAGTCCGGCGCGGGCCACCATCGTTCGTCCCTCCAGGTCCTGAGGTGGTGGACCTCGATCGAGCCGGTGAGGGCGTTCCATGGAACGTGCACGTCTGCATAGGCGTCGAGACCGTTCTCCGTTCCGAACCAGACGATCGTGTGCGTCGTCCTGACGACCGTTCCGGACGGCAGCCGCTCGATGTGGAGCGAATCGAGCAGGATGACGGCGTCCTGGCTCTCCAGGTCGAACCACTGGTCGCCGAGCTCGAGCAGGCGGCCGATGTCGTGTCGGCCCGCGGCGTCCGCCGGAACCGCCGCTGCGGCGGACGCCAGGGCGAAGACGGCGGCCGCGGTGAGGATGATGGTTGTGCGCGTTCTCATCAGTCGGCCTCCTCGACACGGTAGATCCCGTCACCCCACGTTCTCATGGCGGTGATCGCTTCTCTGAACCCGGCGTATCCCTCGGGAGGAATCTGACGCCTGCGGACCTCGGCCTCCGAGTCGATGGCCAGCGTCCGTCCGTCGAGCTCGAACGACGCTGCGAACGCCGCGTAGGTCGCGTCGACCTCGTCGGCCTCCGGCGACTCCACCAGATCGTACCCGCGCGGAACGGTGATCCTCTCGCGGATGTCGACCAGCTGCGTGAACCAGAGGAACAGGTCGGTCTCCCTGTCCTCGGGCCAGTCGCGGACGCCCGCCCGGAAGAGCCATCCGTCGTTAAGCACGACGGCCGTCGCCGGACTTCTGAACTCGAGTCCCTGCCCCACCGGAAGCGCCGCATCCCGGAGGCGGTACTCGATCTCAAGCCACATGTTCTGACTGAAATCGTCCCGTTCGGGATGGTCGAACTCGAACGACTCGACGGCCGGACCGATGTGCGACAGGAGGCCCGCGATGTCGCGGTGCAGGTCGGCGCGCCGTCTCCACCCGACGAGGTTCCTCAGACGTCCGTCGAGCGCGCCCGCCGTCTCCAGTCTGAGTGTCCCCTCGAGCGTGCCGTCCACGGAGAGCGTCGCCTCGTGGTCGACTCGGAGCGGCGACTCCTCGGGTGGACTGTACGGAATGGTCGCGAGGTACTCTCCCTCCGCCGTGCCGATGAGGTACTGCTGCTCAGTCTCGTACTTCGACCAGATGTCGTTGACGTACGGGACCCACGTCGGGTCGTACATGACGAACGAGCCGTCGTCCGTCCGGAGGGCAGTGACGCAGTGGTTGAACTGGTCGGCGGGCACCTCCTCGATGCGGCTCCCCGCCATCGTCATCGCGCCGTACGAGTCCATCCCGGCCGCGCGCATCATGGTGATGAGCATCCCCGCGATGTCCTTGCAGACGCCGCTCCGCTGCTCGAAGATCATCCATCCGGGATGCAGCATGAACCCCTCGCCCTCGCCCATCGTCTGCCCGCTGTACCGGATGTTCTGGGCGACCCAGTGGACGAGGACCTCGGCCTTCTGCTCCTCCGTGCCACGGGCGACGCCGGCAACCTCGAGGATCTCGTCGATCTTCGCCTGGATCTCGGGCGTGACGTCGAACTGGTTCCGGTTGACGTCGAAGAACCAGCGGCTTTTCGCCTCCCAGCTCTCGACCGTCGCAAGGACGACCTTCGGCGAGATGTCGCTCGCCGCAGCGCTTCTGTACTCGGAGGGCCGGGCTGGAACGTCCTTCGCCCACCAGGCGTAGCGCGTGGAGTCGCCGGAGTAGGTCGTCGACGAGTAGAGCGGCCCGTTATAGGTCTCGGAGTGGATCCGCTTGTCGGCAGGCAGGACGAGCTCGTAGCGTCGCTCGATGACCGGCACGCTCTCCTGGAAGAGGACGATGTCGAAGTACTCCCCGGGCATGGGAGGAACATACTTGCCGTCCTCCTCGGAGTCCGTCGCCGCTGTGGACACCGAGGTCGCGGCCGCGCCGTTCTCTTCCAGCAGCGCGTAGGAGTATCCCTTTCTGAACAGCTTCAACATGAGGCCGTCGCCGACGTTCAGGCGCGGCGTCTGCAGCATCCGGATCCGGGCGTTCCAGTAGATCGACGACTGGGGCGCCGGGAGGTCCAGAGCGTCCACGTCGAACGGGATGAGCTCGCCGTCCCGGATGACGGCGGCGGCCTCGATCCTCATCATCCGGCTCCACGGCTCGTACCACCACGTCCGGACGGCGAGGTTCCTGCAGCCCGCCGCCGTCAGGGCCTTGTAGACGACCGTCTCGTTCACGGTGCTCACGCCGAGATCGCTCACGCGGTTGACGGCGTGCTCGAAGACCACCACGTAGTCCGCCCCGTCGTGGTCCTCAGCCGTCCCGGCGCTCTCTACGCGGTCGACGAGCGTCGGCGGCGGGACGTCGCCCGGAGGCAGGTCGCTCTGCTGCTCTCCCGTCTGAGCGACTGCGGTCGCCGCGAGAAGTGCGAGGGCCGCGACGAGCGGCAACAGGAGGTATCGAAAGCTCACGTTCCACTCCCTTCCTCGGTGTCGTTCACTCCCTGTTCGGAGGTGTCTCCGAGAGCCGCAAGGACTGCCCTGTGTCGGCCCACGATGTCCATTCGGTCCGATTCTTCTGAAAGCGCCTCCCCCGCTCTGGCGACGGCGTCCGCGTGCTTCCTGATCGACGCGCGCTGTTCGTCCGTTCGAGCGGTCCCCCCGAGTCGGGCAAGCACCTCGAGCATCCGGATGAGCACCGCCGCCTGCGACGAGCCGTGCTGACGTATCTGCCGGAGCCCGGTTCCCATGATGCCGTCGAAGTCCGTTCGATCGAGCACGACTCTGAGCGCGCCGTCGTCGTCGGCCAGTCGCCTCGGCCGCTCGGCCCGGGACATCAGCAGACCCAGTGCCGATCCGATCCTGTCGATGCAGGTCATCGCCGTGAAGGGGTCGTTGATCCCGGGCGAGAGCGCGCGGACGGCGATCTCGACGAGCTGCATCAGGACGTACTCCACGTCCTGCGTGGCGGTCCGCCTCTCGCCGAGGAAGAAGGCGTCCGCGATCGCCTCCCTCGCGTCCTCCTCAAGAGGCTCGTCGCCGTACGCCGAGGCCAGCGCCTGGCCGGCCGCCACGAAGTCTCCCGGGCGCAGCTCGACGTCGAGCACGACGTCGTGGGCCTTCGCGACGGACACGAGCTTCCCCTCGTTGATCGCCTGAACGTAGGCGCTCCGCGGCGAGCAGGCCTCTCCCGCCTCGCGGCTCCAGATGTCCTTCGGCGGCTTCGTCGGCTCCTCAGGGGCGGCCTCGGGGTCGTTCGGAGGGAAGAGCCGGGTGATGACGCCCTCCAGCTCACGCGAAACCGCCAGGACGACGTTCGGCGCCTGGATCGACTCCGAGACGTGATGGATGAAGTACACGAGGACCGCGACGCTCCATGTCGTCAGAACGAACGCGCCGAAGACGGTGATATGGGGCACGACGCCGCGCGCCTCGAGGCGGCCGACCGAGAGCAGCGCCACCAGTGTGTAGAGGAAGGTCGCGGTGAAGACGCCGATAACGCCCTGGTTGCTCCGGTCGCGCATGAAGTTGCGGAGAAGGCGCGGCCCGAGCTGCGACGCGGCGAGCGTCAGCGCGACGATCGTAATGGAGAAGACGAGCGCGAGCACGGTCACGAGCGAGCCGACGAGCGTTGCGAGGAGCGTTCTGACGCCCTCGATGCTGCCGATGTTGAGCCAGCCGACCGGTCCCCCGAAGTCGATCGTGACGCGCATGTCGATCGACACGAGAGAGAGCGAGAGAGCCAGAGCGGCGACAGCCATCGCCGCGGGCAGGGTCCAGAAGTTCGTGCTCAGGATCTCGAGACGGTTCTCGAGCCAGGTGCGCACGATGTCACTCCTTCCGGGCCGCGTACGGCGCCGCGGCGGGCCTGCGCCGCTTGACGGCCTTCATGGCCTCGAAGACCCCCAGGTACAGGAGGCCGGCCCCCAGGATGTAGACCCAGTCGGCGGCCGTCGGCCCCTCGAAGAAGAGGAAGTCCGAGATCCCCGGAGCGTAGACCGCGACCGACGTCATGACGATCGACGCGGCCACCGAGATGAGCATGGGCCGGTTCGTCCAGAAGTTCCTGTTGAAGACCGTCGTGCGCTCGTAGCGCCTCGAGAGGATGTTGGCGAACTGGCAGTAGGCGATCGTCAGATAGGCCAGTGTCGTCCCCCTGGCGTACATCGCGTTCCGTCCCACGTCGGTCATGAAGAACGTGTTCTCCCTGACCATGAACAGCACGTAGTTGACGAAGGCGAGTCCGCCGATGAGGAGCCCGAGCCAGGCGACCTCCGGAGCCGTGCTTCGATTGAGAATGTGATCGTCTAGATCCCGCGGCCTCGAGCTCATCATGGCCTCGTTGGGCGGATCGAACGTCAGTGAGGTCAGCGGCAGGATCTCGGCCAGAAGGTCGATCGCGAGGATCTGGATGGCAAGGATGCCGATGGCCCAGTCCTGGAGGGCGGCCGCGGCCAGTCCGAACAGTACGACGAAGAGCTCGGCTCCGTTCGTCGTGAGCGACGCCAGGACGATCTTGCGGATGTTCGCATAGATCGTCCGTCCCTGACGCACGGCCTCGACGAGCGTCGGAAAGCTGTCGTCCAGCAGGACGAGCTCCGAGGCCTCCTTTGCCACGTCGGTGCCGATCTGTCCCATGGCGACGCCGATGTCGGCGCGCTTGAGCGCGGGGGCGTCGTTCACGCCGTCTCCCGTCACGGCGACCACCTCTCCCCTGTTCGAGAGGAGATCGACGATCCTCAGTTTGTCCTCGGGAGCGACCCTGGAGAAGATGATCGCCCTGTTGTCCGCCATCGTCTTCGCGAGCTCCTCGTCCTCTATCCCGCCGAGCTCGCGTCCGGTGATAACTGGAGCCGGGTCGTCGGGTTCGAAGAGCCCGATCTCACGGCCGACGGCCTGTGCCGTGATCGCGTGGTCGCCGGTCATGATGAAGGTCCGGATGTGTGCCTTCCGGCACTCGGCGACCGCCTCCCTGACGCCCTCCTTCGGCGGGTCGATCATACCGACGAGACCGAGGAAGGTGACGTCCTTCTCGACCTCCTCGATGTCGTAGTCCCTGCCCTGCTCGTCCAGCGGTCGGAACGCGATGGCGAGCACGCGGAGCGCCTGGTTGGAGTACTCCTCGTTGATCCTCCTGATGCGCTCGCGGTCCTCGTCGGTGATCGGGCGGACCTCGCCGTCCTTGTAGATCGACTTCGAGATGGCAAGGACGCTGTCGGTCGCGCCCTTCATCGCCAGCTCGACCCGGTCGCCGAACTGGCGCACCGAGCTCATGCGCTTCCTCTCGGAGTCGAACGGGAACTCGTGGAGCTCGGGGTTCTCCTCGTCCTCCCTGGGGGAGCGAGTTCCGAGCTTCGTCGACATCGTCACGAGGGCCGCCTCGGTGGGGTCTCCGACCGCATACCAGGTGGGATGGTCCTCGTCGGGTTCGTGGATCTCGGCGTTCGACGCCATCGTGGCCGCGTCCATCAGGACCTCGATCTCGTCGATCTCCTCCTTCGAGAGCGCCTGCCCGTCCTCTCCCAGGATCTCGCCCTCGGGCTCATAGCCGAGGCCCGTCAACTCGTGGTGCTCTCCGTCGAACCACACCTTCTGAACGGTCATCTCGTTCTTGGTCAGCGTCCCGGTCTTATCGGTGCAGATGACGGTCGTCGAGCCGAGCGTCTCTACGGAGGGCAGGTTCTTGACGACGGCGTTCCGCTCCGCCAGGAGCTTGCTGGTCGAGGAAAGGGCGACCGTCACCTGGGCCGGGAGCGCCTGAGGGACCATCGCGACCGCGATCCCCAGCGCGTAGATCAGACTGGTGTAGAGGCTGAACCCCTGCCAGAGGGCGACGCCGAAGAGCGTCGCGCTGATCACGATCACGACGACCGTCAGCCTGTTGGCGAGCGACGAAAGCTCCCGCTCGAGCGGCGACGGTATCTCGCGGGTCGCCTGCGTCATGCCCGCGATCTTCCCCATCTCGGTTTCCATGCCGGTCGCCGTGACGACCCCCGTCGCCGTGCCCGACGCGACGGTCGTGCCGAGATAGGCCATGTTGTCGCGGTCGGCCAGGACCGCTTCCTCGCGCACCGCGTTCGTGTGCTTCCCCTGCGGTGTCGACTCGCCGGTGAGCGAGAAGTCGTTCGTCCTGAGGTTGAACGACTCGATGATGCGCATGTCGGCCGGGATCTTGTCGCCGGCCTCGACGCGCACGATGTCCCCCGGGACGAGCTGGTGCTGCGGGATCTCGGACAGCTCGCCTCCGACCACGACGCGCGCCGGCGAGCGGATGAGGTTGCGCAGGCTCTCAACGATCTTGCCGGCCTTGTACTCCTGGATGAACCCGATGACGGCGTTGACGACGACGATGGCCAGCATCACGGAACCGTCGCGAAAGCTGCCGATGGCGTACGAGATGCCGGCCGCGATGATGAGCAGAATGACGAAGACATCGCGGAACTGCTTGAGGAAGGTCAGGATCTTCGAGACGTGGAACTCGCCGGAGAGCTCGTTCGGGCCGTGCTCGTCGCGGCGCCTGTCGGCCTCGTCTCTGGGCAGGCCCTTGGGGGACGTCTCCAGAGCGCCGAGGGCCTCCTCGACAGTCATCCGGTAGTAGGCCGTGGTCTCTTCCTGGGGCAAGATTCCCTCCGGACCGATTCGGTGTCGTCCGTTCGAGGCGTCCGAGTCCAGAACGGACGCGCTTCCTGCTCTTATACCGGACGGGACGCGTCGAGGCAAGCAGACCCTACTGGTCCTCGACGCGCAGCGGCACGAGGGGGAGTTCCCTCAGACGAAGCGCGGTCTCGCGGACGAGGGCGAGGCGCCGCACCAGCTTCGGTGCGATGCTCAGTCGTCCCGCGATCTCGTTCGGCTCCTCCCCGTTTTCGAGCGCTATCAGCGCGGCGTCGACGTCCTCGGCGCAGAGTCCCAGAAGGTAGCGGTACTTGTCCCGGACGCCGGGGATGATGCCGGGCGCGGGCGGCTTGTCCGCGATCCGGCTCGGGACGTCGAGAGCGCGCGCTGCCTCCAGCACTTCGGAACGGTAGAGGCTCCCGATAGGCATGATGTCGGCGCAATCGTCGACCCCGAAGCGCGTGTAGATGCCCGTCAGCTTCTCGGTGAGATTGGCCGCGCCGGCGACCAGGAGGTTCCGCTTCTCGGCTTCGAAGAGCAGTGTGACCATTCGCATGCGGTGACGGATCTTGACGTGCGCCGCCGCCTTGTAGACGAACGGACTGGGGGAACCGGTGAGCGATGCGATGAGGGGGTCCTGCGAGCTGAACAGCCTGCGCGCCTCGTATGCCAGACGAACGAGAGCCTCGCTCGCCGGCGCGGGGAGCTTTGACAGGAGGAAGTCGTAGACCCCGAGCCCGTCGAGCGCGGCGGTCACGTCGACCCTGACACATCGCGTCCCCAGCCAGTCGGACACGAAGAGACCGTCTCCCGTGTCCTCGCTGGGCCCTTCACGCTCGGGCATGAGAAAGGCGGTGACGTTCTCCGGGCCGGCGGCGCGCGCCGCGAGCGCGGCCGTGACCGTCGAATCGAGTCCGCCCGAGAGTCCGACGGCGATGCCCGTTCTCGGGGACTCGGCCAGGCGCCCGTTGATGAACTCCGTGATGCGCTCGATGCGCGCATGCGTCGTCGGGGCCACGTCCTCTCCTCTTCCGAACCGTCGGTCATCCAATGTCGGGCGGCGGCCGCCCGGCGAGGACACCAGACTACTGTGGGGACGTGTGTCCGTCAAGGTGGCGCCTATCGCAGGAAAGCGAACGCGCGCGGCGCGCCGACATCGGGTGGCGCCCGCCGGCGGCGCGGCGGGCGGAACGAAGGGAGGCCGCCCGGTCGGAAGATCGGACGGCCTCGAAGGAACTGGTACCCCCGGCAGGACTCGAACCTGCGGCACTCGGTTTAGGAAACCGATGCTCTATCCACCTGAGCTACGGGGGCACGCGGCGTGTGCGCGACGGTGTCTTACTCCGCATCGTATTCTAGCAGACAGAAGACGTCGTGCCCACGCAGTTTGTCTCTCCCCTTGAGGAAGGTCAGGTCGATGAGGAAGGCGATGCCGACCAGCTCGCCCCCGAGCTCCTCGACGAGCTTGACGGCCGCGGCGGCCGTGCCGCCGGTCGCCAGCAGGTCATCCACGATCAGGACGCGCTGGCCCGGCTCGATCCCGTCCCTGTGCATCTCGATCGCGTCGGTGCCGTACTCGAGCTCGTACTCGGCGCGCACTGTCTCGGCCGGGAGCTTGCCCGGCTTCCGCGCCGGCACGAAGCCGGCGTTGAGACGATACGCGACCGCGCCCCCGAAGATGAAGCCGCGCGACTCGATGCCGACGACGGCATCGATCTCCCTGTCCCTGTACCGGTCGACGATCTCGTCGATCGTCTGACGGAAGCCCTCCGGGTCCTTCGTCAGAGTCGTGATGTCCTTGAAGACGATGCCGACCTTGGGGAAATCGGGCACGTCGCGGATCAGCTTCCTCAGGTCCATGACTGTCCTCCCTGCACCGGGCTGCCGGGGCCGCAGCGGCTCCTTTGGTGGTTACGGCAGATACTCGAGCGGATCGACCGCGATGCCGCGCGACCGAACCTCGAAGTGCAGATGTGCTCCCGTGGTTCTCCCGCTCGTTCCGACGTAGCCGATCGTCTGGCCCTTCGCGACCCTGTCCTCGAGCTTGACGATCGCTCTGCTCAAGTGTGCGTAGACCGTGATCAGCCTGTCTCCGTGATCGACCATGACGACGATTCCGTATCCGTGCATTCCGCCGGAGAAGACCACCTCTCCGCCGGCCGCGGCGAGGACGCGCTCCTCGCGCGCGCCGTCGATGTCGATGCCCTTGTGGAAGACCTCGCCGCCCGTGACCGGGTCGACCCTGGGGCCGAAGCCGCTCGTCACGGAGCCACGCCCGCGTCCAGCGAGGGGCCAGTCGAGCGGCGTCTCGATGGGGCCCGGCTCATGGTCGGGCGGTTCCGGTACCCGTCGTCCCGAGGTCGCCCCCGGAACGAAGATCCTCTGACCGACCCGGATCGTGTAGCTCTCGAGATCGTTCGCCTCGACGAGCTCGGCGAGCGCCACGCCGTACGTCCTCGAGATCCGCCAGAGCGTCTCGCCCTTTCGGACCGTATGGTAGACACCGTCTCCGGTGCGGTCGATCTGTGTTCCCGGCGGAGCCGTCCTCGGCTGGAGCGGCGTGCAGCCGCCCAGCAGGGACAGTGAGAGAGCCAGGACGACAAGGACCAGACCGATGCTGGTTGTGCGATGCGACACGGCGACTCCCGCGTCCTAGTATCTGATCGAGAACCCCTCGAACCCGCCCGAGGCATCGAGACGGCGCGACTCGACCCGCTCGACCCGGCCCGCGGCGGGACCGCGCTCGAGCGCGGCGACGAGAGCATCGAGTGTCTCCGGCGGTCCCTCGGCCACGACCTCGACCGTACCGTCCGGACGGTTGCGCACGAACCCGCCCAGGCCGGCATCCGACGCGGTCCGCCTGACGAAGGCTCGGAATCCGACGCCCTGCACCACACCGTGCACCGTTGCCTCGAGTCGCTCGCTCTTCACGTCAGTCTCCTCCCGCCAGTCGAAGCGCTTCATCGACGGCCTCCGACGCGTCGCCGGCGGCGACCACACCGTCAAGCTCGCTCCACGCACCGAGGGCGACGACCGGGATGCCGATCTTCAGGGCGAGCGCGATCTCGGACAGCGTCCCGTTACCTCCGTCGAGGGCGATGACTGCCCGGCCGGCTCGCACGTTGATGACGTTCCTCGCCTCGCCCATGCCGGTCGGAATCGGGACCACGATGTAGGGATTGGCGCGCTCCGGATCCGTCCCCGGAAGCACGCCGATCGTCATGCCGTCGGCCTCGAGAGCCCCTCGCGAGGCGGCCTCCATGACGCCGCCGAGGCCCCCGCACACCAGGATCGCACCCCGTCGGGCGATCTCCGCACCGACGTCGGCCGCCAGCGACGCCAGCTCCTCAGAGCACCGGCCGCGTCCCACGACGGTGATCCTCGGTGGTCGGGTGATCGACATGCGCAGCTCCTCTATGAGGTCCCCATCTTCCAGCCAGCAAGAACACTACCCGAGCAGGGTCTCCCGTTCAAGTGGAGTCCGCCGCGGAGGCGGCCTCACGCGCAGCGCCCCCGGACTCGAAGCCCGAGGGCGCTCATGTGCGCTCAAAAAGTGGTCGGGGCGAGAGGATTTGAACCTCCGACCTCACGGTCCCGAACCGTGCGCGCTAACCGGTCTGCGCTACGCCCCGACGTGAGAGAAGATTCTACACTAGAGGTTCCACAGATGCAACACTCCTTGGGAGGCCAGTGTCACGACGACCCCGGAGATCAGAATTCCGCACGCGATGGCCGGTATCGCGTATCGAGGGCGCACACCGAACAGAAACGCCGCCAGCGCGCCTGTCCACGCGCCCGTTATGGGGAGCGGCACGGCGACGAAGAGGATCAGCCCGAGCGCCTCGTAGCGCTCGACCAGCCTGCCGCGAGCTCTGGTTCTGGAGAAGAGCCGGTCCAGAAACCGGTCGAAGAAGGCGAAGCGACGCAGGAAGCGGGCGACCGGATCCATCAGGAAGATGATCGGGATGACCGGAAGGAAGTTGCCCGTCACACAGAGCAAGTAGGCCTGTCGCCACGGAATGCCCCAGCCGGTCGCCAGGGGGATCCCTCCCCTGAGCTCGGCGATCGGGAGGGTCGAGACGAGAAAGACGACCAGCTCCTTCGGCAGTCCGGACAGCAGTTCAACGAGATGCTCTGTCATCGTGACGTCTTCCCGATCCGACCGGTCGGCACCGGTCGAGGACGCGCCGTCGGCAACCGCCGCGCCGCGCCGATCATCCGGTGTTCGCGTTGCCGTTGCCGCCCCATCCCTCTCGACCCAGGAGGGGGACGAAGACGCACCCTCCGGCGCTCTGCATCTCGACGGCTCCGCGGTCCTTCGTGACCACCTTGAGGTCCTGGAGTCCCTGCGATCCGACCGGGATGACCATCCTCCCCGGGTCGGCGAGCTGCTCGATCAGGCTCGACGGGATCTCCGGCGCGCCGGCCGTCACCATGATGCGGTCGAACGGCTCGAACTCCTTCCAGCCGATCGTTCCGTCGCCGACGCGGATAGCTACGTTCGCGGCGCCCAGCTCCTCGAGCATCCTCCTGGCGCGTTCGGCCAGCGCCGGAACGCGCTCGATGCTGAAGACCTGGCCGGCCACCTCCGAGAGGATCGCGGTCTGGTAGCCGGAGCCCGTGCCGATCTCGAGCACCCGTTCGTCGCCCGAGAGGTCGAGGGCCTGCGTCATGAGGGCCACCATGAACGGCTGGGAGATGGTCTGGCCGTCGCCGATGGGCAGCGCATGGTCGCCGTACGCTGAGCCCTCCAGCGCCGGGGGCACGAACGCGTGCCGGGGGACGCTCCGGAAGGCCTCGAGGACGCGCGGGTCGTTGATCCCGCGCGGGATCAGCTGGGTTTCCACCATGTGGTCGCGTTGCCGCTGCCGGTCGTTCAAGCCGACTCCTCTCTGGACTTCTCCACAGCCGCTCCGCCGCCCTTCCGCGAGTCGTGGATCGCGTCGAACGGCCAGTCCGCCATGTGGGCGAGCGTCTCGAAGTCCGTCATGTCGAGCTGGATCGGCGTCACCGAGACATGTCCCTCTGCCACGACTGCGAAATCCGTGCCCGAATCGCACGACCTGCGGGACGATTGCCCGCCGATCCAGTAGTAGCTCTTGCCGCGGGGGTCCGTCTTCTCGACGATCGAGTCCTCGTAGACCTGAGAACCGAGCCGTGTGGGGCGCGGCGCCTTCACCTGTTCCGCGGGCACGTTCGGGACGTTGACGTTCAGGAGCGTGCCCTCCGGCAGTCCGCGCTCGAGGACGGCGGCCGCAAGGGCCCGCGACGCGGTCCCGGCCGCAGTGTAGTCGTACGTCCCCGCCTTGTTGTGGTCGAGCGAGACGGCCATCGAGGGAATGCCGAGGATCGTCCCCTCGATCGCCGCCGCGACGGTACCCGAGTAGGTCACGTCGTTCCCCATGTTCGGGCCCCGGTTGATGCCCGAAACGACCAGGTCCGGACGCGTCGGGAGCAGATTCTCCACGGCCAGCAGCACGCAGTCCGTCGGCGTGCCCTTGACGGCGAAGGCCCTCTCTCTGACCGGGACGGCCCTCAAAGGCACGTCGATCGTCAACGAGTGGCTCGATGCGCTTCGTTCACGGTCGGGGGCGATGACGAAGACCTCGCCCAGCCCGATGAGCGCCGACTCGAGGGCGGCGATGCCGGGGGCCGTGATGCCGTCGTCGTTGCTCACGAGAATGGTCGCGGACACCTGCTGCTCTCTTCCTACCGCCATCGCGCGCTTCTGACGACGAGGCGGATGAAACGAAACGTGTCGACGAAGGGGTTGATGTGGCTCTCGCTGTCCTCGTAGATCGACTCGATCGGTATCCAGCCGATCGAGTGTCCTCTCCGGCCGGCCCTGATGAGGATCTCCGACTCGAGGTCGTATCGGGACGACACGAGTGGCATGTCGCGGAGCAGGACCGTCCGGTGGATCCGGTACCCGCTCTGGCTGTCGGGAATCGTCTGTCCGGCAAGCAGAGAGACGATCCGCGACGTCGTCCTGTTCGTCCAGACCCGCAGTGGCGGCATCGACCCCGTGTTCGACATCCGTGAGCCGACCACGATGTCCCAGCGTCCCGACGCCATCGCCTTCAGGAAGTCCGGCACCGCGACGGGGTCGTGCTGCCCGTCGCCGTCCATCGTGAGCATGGCATCGTAGCCGCCCTCGTCGGCGGCAGCGATCCCGGTCTTGATGGCCTCTCCCTTTCCTCTGTTGATCTCGTGCCTCACGACCCTCGCGCCGGCCTCCGAGGCCGCTTCAGCCGTGTCGTCATCGGAGCCGTCGTCGATAACGAGCACGTCGACGCCGGGCGCGTTCGCACGGACGCGCTGGACGACATCGCCGATGCGCGTCTCGAGGTTCTTCGCAGGTACGACAACGAGCGTCCTCACGGTTCCCGCCTCCTCAGCCGGCGCGTCTGTCCTGCCGCGCGCGAAGCCTCTCAGCCGCGGTCTCGGGCCAGACCGGTTGGAAGACGTACCACTGGTCCGGGTAGCGCCGGACGTACTGCTCGACGAGTCCCATGCACCGCTCGACGGTCTCCCTGATGTCCGCCTCCTCATCGTCGGTCGTGCGCGTGTAGAACGGCTCCTCGAAGAGCATGTCGTAGAGTCCGTCCTCGTTCATCACCAGGAAGCCCGGGACGATCCTCGCGCCGAAGCGGCGAGCCAGCAGGGCGTACCCCTCGGGGACGAGCGTCGGCCGGCCGAAGAACTCGATGGTGATACCGTGGCCCGTCACCGGACGGTCGCCGACGATGGCCACGACGTCTCCCCTGCGGAGTGCCAGGAAGCACTTGTGGAAGTCGCTGACCGGCACGACCGTCTCGCCTTTGCCCTCGCGCCGCTCGTTGAAGAAGCGGGTGACGCCGGGGCTTGGATGCGCGTCCGCGAGGACTACCAGAGGGAGCCCGTGAGCGGCGCCGGCCGCCGCGGCCATCTCCCAGTTTCCGAGGTGGGCCGTGAAGATGATCGTCGGTTCCCCCGACCGCGACAGCTCGACGACCTCCTGGTACCGCGCCCTGCTCTCCGGCGTCAGGATCCGGTCGAAGACGCTCGCGTCGATGTCCGGGAGCTTCAGGAAGTCGAGCACGAAGACGCCGAAGTTCTCGTAGATGTCGAGTCTGAGTCGCCGCAGCTCGCGCTCCGTGAGCTCGTCGCCGAACGCGTGCCGGAGGTTCTTGAGAAGCGTCTTCCGCGTTCGGGCCTGGAGGAAACACGTCAATCTGCCCACCACAGCGGCGCCTTGCCGTGCGGTGGGCAGTGAGAACCTCCGGGCCAGGAACGCGCCGAGCTTGTAGAAGCGGTAGGCAAACATCAACCGTGCCGCCGTTCCGGGCCTTGCAGTTCCAGAGAAGAGAAGTGGTCGGGGCGACTGGATTCGAACCAGCGACCCCTAGCCCCCCATGCTAGTGCGCTAACCGGACTGCGCCACGCCCCGACTCCGAAGAATCTAGCACAGCGTCGTCGGCCAGACAAGCCGAATCGGCGCCTCAAGGGCCCCCCATTCCCCGGATCTCGGACTTCGGTTCCCTGACCATGAGACGGACGATGGCCTCGCGCGGGTTGTCCCCGTCGAAGAGCACGCGTCCCATCTCAAAGGCGATCGGCATCTCGATACCCTCACGGTCCGCCAGCTCGTTGGCGCTCCTCGTCGTGCGCACGCCCTCGGCGACCATCACCATGTCTTCGAGGATCTCATCGAGCGCGCGCCCGCCGGCGATCGCCTCGCCGACGTACCGGTTTCTGCTGTGGCGCGAGATGCACGTCGTGATGAGGTCGCCCATGCCCGACAGCCCCGCGAACGTCTCGGGCCGTCCTCCGAGCGCCACGCCGAGGCGCGTGAGCTCGGCCAGTCCTCGAGTCAGGAGGGCTCCCTTGGTGTTGTCTCCGTATCCGAGTCCGTCGCAGATGCCCGCGGCGATCGCGATGATGTTCTTGAGCGAGCCTCCGAGTTCGACTCCGACGAGGTCGGTGTTCGTGTAGACGCGGAGGGTCTCCATCATGAAGAGCTCCCGCACCCTGACCGCCGTGCCCTCGTCGAGGGCGGATGAGACGATCGTCGTGGGCAGGCCGCGGCTGACCTCCTCCGCGTGGCTCGGCCCGACCAGCGACGCTATCGCGCGGGACCCGGGGCGGTCCAGGACCTCGGAGAGCACCTCCGACATCCTCATGAGTGTCTCGTTCTCTATGCCCTTGGCCACGTTGACGACCGTTGTCCCGGGCTCGATGTGCTCCCCGGCCCGTCCGGCGACATCGCGAACAGCGTGCGACGGGACGGCGAAGACCGCGGCCTCGCAACCGTCCAGGCACGTCCCTATGTCGCCGGTGATGCGGATGTCCCGGGGGATCGGTACGCCCGGCAGGAACTTCGCGTTCTCGCGATCCCGCTCCAGGCGCTCCACCTGGTCTTGGTCGAACTCCCAGAACGTGACCTCGTGGCCGTTGCCGTGGAGCACCAGACCGAGGGTCGTTCCCCAGCTTCCGGCGCCAAGGACCGCGATGCAGGCCATCAATCTCCTCCTTGCGTCCTGCGCTTCGAGCCGAAGCGGTTCTCGGTTCCGTTCAGGAGCCTGCGGATGTTGGCGCGGTGCGTCGCGACGACCAGTACAGCGATGCCGGTCGATGCGGCCAGGAGCGGCACCGGCTGCGGAACGCCCGCCGCCGCGTGAGTGGCCGCGACGGCCAACGGGAGAAGCACGGCTCCCGTGATGGATGCCAGCGATACGTAGCGCGTCGAGAGGACGACGATCAGCCAGGCGGCGATCGAGATGCCGGCGGCCGGAGGCGCCAGGGCGCCGAAGACGGCCGCCGCGGTGGCGACGCCCTTGCCTCCCCTGAACCGGACGAAGACCGACCAGACGTGTCCCGCGATGGCGGCGAGGCCGCCGAGGAGCGCCGTCGTCTCGGCCCCGAGCGGCCAGTCCGCGCCGACCGCGTGGCGGGCCAGGACCACGGCTGCCACACCCTTGCCGGCGTCGGCGATGAGAACAGGCACGGCGGCGCGGGGACCGAGCACGCGCAGCACGTTCGTGAAACCGAGGTTGCCGCTTCCCTCGGAGCGCAGGTCGACGCCGGCGATGCGGCCTGCGATGGCGCTCGACGGAACGGCGCCGAGGAAGTAGGCGACTATGATCGCTGCCGCGGGGTTCACGAGCGCCCTCCCCTCGAGCGTCTCCGCCTGACGGCGATCCGTATCGGACTGCCGCCGAAACCATACCGCTCGCGGAGCTGATTGGCAAGGTACCTCCGGTAGCTCTCGGTGATGGCGTCGGCGTCCTTGACGAAGACGACGAAGGTCGGCGGCCGGATGCCCGTCTGGGTCGCGTAGAGAATCCCGCTCCGGCGCCCGCCCGGCGGCGGCCGGTGCGCAACGGCCTCCTCGATGAAGCGGTTCATCTCGGCCGTCGACAACCGGACCGACCCCGCCTCGTGGACGCGGCGTGCCGTCTCCAGAAGCCGGCGCACGCGCTGCCCCGTGGCCGCCGATACCAGCACGACGGGCGCGTGTCGGACGAACGGCAGTGTCTCCCGGACGTGTCTCTCGGCCGCCGCCGCGGAGGTGTTGTCCTTTTCGATGAGGTCCCACTTGTTGAACGCGATGACGAGCCCGCGGCCGGCCTCCTCGGCGAGCGATGCGATCTTCGCGTCCTGTCCGACGACGCCGTCGGTCGCGTCGACGACGAGGATCGCCACGTCGCACCGTTCGATGCTCCTGAAGGAGCGCATCGCGCTGTAGAACTCGACGCCGCGGTCGATGCGGGAACGCTTCCGGAGTCCGGCCGTATCGACGAGGACGTAGTGCTCTCCCTCGTATTCTATCGTCGTGTCGATCGAGTCCCGGGTCGTGCCCGGCTCTGAGTCGACGATCACTACGTCCTGGCCGACGATCGCATTGACCAGTGAGGACTTGCCTACGTTCGGCCTGCCGACGAGAGCGAGTCTGAGGGCGTCAGGTGATTCGGGGACTGCGACCTCGGGGATGAGTGCAACGAGCCGGTCGAGCAGGTCGCCCGTCCCCCGTCCGTGAAGCGCGGAGACGGGAGCCGGCTCACCGAGCCCGAGTTCGTGGAACGCGTGGACGTCCATCTCCTGCGCTCCGGAGTCGACCTTGTTGACCGCCAGCAGGACCGGTCGGTCGGAGCGCCGCACCAGCCTCGCGACGTCCCGGTCGAGCGCCGTCGGCCCTGTCTCCCGGTCGACGACCAGGATGATCGCGTCGGCCTCCGAGATGGCGCTCTCGGCCTGCGCCCGGACCATGCCGGACAGGCCCTCCGCCTCGTTCGGCACGAGCCCGCCGGTGTCGACGAGCACGAAGCGGCGACCGCTCCAGTCCGTCTCGAGGGCCTTCCGGTCACGCGTCACGCCCGGCTCATCGTCGACGACGGCGGCTCTGCTGCGCGTCAGCCGGTTGAAGAGCATCGACTTACCGACGTTCGGTCTTCCGACGACGGCCACGAGCGGCAGGGTGTCGGCGCTCACGAAGCGTCTCCTTCCCCGTTGGCTGCGGCAAGAATCGCCCGCACAAGGTCGACGCTCGCCTCGACCGGCCGACGGCCGCCCGCCTGGGCGATCTCAGCGACGGTCATCCCGTCGAGCGTCACGCCGTCCGCGTTGAAGGCCTCTCCCGGCAAGAGGTAGAGTCCCGCCTCCGGCGCCTGCGAGAGCCCCCGCACGAGGTCGGCGCCGGACAGGAGGCCGGCCACGGTGACGCTGCGTCCCAGAAGCCGGTTCTCGACGGGCACGACGTCGAGCTCGACCGGCGCGTGCTTCCGGAGCTCCCGCGGCGCCACGTCCGCAATGAAGGGAGCGGCCAGCTCCCCGGTCAGCAGCACGACGTTCACCGGCTCGGTCAGCCTGCCGGCGAGCGCCGGCGCCGATGCTTCGAGGTCTCGCTCGAAGAGCCTGAGCAGCCCGACGCCGTTCTCGATCTGCTCGAACTCCCCGTAGTGCTCGTACGGCGGCAGGTCTTCACCCGCAAGAAGGTAGACCTCGTCCGAGGCGTGGATCGAGGGGCCGCTTCCCTCCGCGCCGCCCGCCTTCTCCACGGCCCGGAGGATTGCGAGTGCGCCCTCCCGGTCCACCGGCGTCAGCGGGAACAGACCGTCCCGGTGCGCCGTGAGACCGACAGGGACGACGGCGACGGTGGCCACCGCGTCCCCGAGCGTCGCCAGGTCCGCGAGCGTCCGCTCGATGACCTCACCGTCGTTCAGCCCGGGGCAGACGACGATCTGGCCGTGCAGCGTGATGCCCGCGTCCGCGAGTCTCCGGAGCGACGGCATGATCGACGGGGCCCGTGGATTTCCCAGAAGTGTGCGGCGGACGTCGTCGTCGGTCGCGTGGATCGAGACGTAGAGCGGCGAGAGCTTCTGCCGCTCGATCCGCCGGTAGGCCCTTTCGTCGAGGTTCGTCAGGGTGATGTAGTTCCCGCAGGTGAACGAGAGACGGAAGTCCTCGTCCTTGACGTACAGGCTCTCTCTCATCCCGGCGGGCAGCTGGTCCACGAAGCAGAAGACGCAGTTGTTCGGGCAGGTCCTCGGTCGGTCCGGCTCGAACTCGATCCCGCACTCGGCCGGGTCCCGCAGAGGAAGCTCCACGTCGAGGAGCCGGCCCTCGCGGACGAAGCGCCACGGTGCGCGGCGCTCCAGCCAACCCAGCGCGAACGCGACATCGAGCGCGTCGGAGGTCTCCAGCGACCCGATGGATGTGAGCTCGTCGCCGGACCTGATCCCGGCCCGGTCGGCACGGCTTCCGGGCCTCACGTGCACGACTCTCACACGGCCCCCGAACGTCGGACACCCGCCGCACGTCGGCGCGGCGGCGGGTGAACAAGAAATGGAGCGGGCAACGGGACTCGAACCCGCGACTCTCAGCTTGGGAAGCTGATACTCTACCAGCTGAGTTATGCCCGCTCGCCTTTGAGTCTGTTGCTGTCCCACACAATGGAACCATCCGGCACAACGGGGTGTCAAGTCCGTTCGGCCTGGCGTGCGGCCCCTCCGGGGTTGCCCGATGCTCCCGTTCGGCGTAGAATCGGCTTGGCGCAAGGGGTCCGGGCAGATACCAAGGGACGGTGAACATGCGGGCACGTGCACACGGAGGTTCGACCGGGAGTTTCGTCGGTGCGACACTGGGCGGCGGCCTGCTCATCTTCGCAGGACTCGCCCTGCTCGAGTGGATCGTCCTCGTCATCAAGCTCCCCGTGGTGTGGAGCGGCAGTCTCGCCGCCGTGATGCTCTGGAACGTCCTGCTCTACGCGGGTTTCGGAGTAGTGGCCGGCGCCGCCGCGGTCCTCGTCGGGCTTCTCCTGCGAGCCGCGACGGGCGGACGATGGACCGCTGTGACCACCCCCGCCGGAGGTCAGGCCTTCGTGTTCGCCGGTTCCGTCTTCCTCTACTGGGTCCTCTCCCTCAACAGGCTCTCGCCGCACGGGGCGACGCACCCGGTGTCACTGGCTCTCGACGTTTTGGCGCTCGCGATCGCGCTGGTGCTGCTCGGGCTGTTTCTGCGGCGGGCGGCGCGTTCGGGTCGACCGGTGTTCTGGAGGGTCTGCGTTCTTGTCCTGCTCTTCATCCTGCCCGTCTACTGGGCCGGCGCGGGCGGCGTGGATCGCATCGAAGGTGCGGCCGATCTCGGCCCGGCCGACATCGAGAGCGGCCGTCCCGTTCCGGACGTGCCGAACATCGTCCTCATCATGCTCGATACGACGAGAATCGACTGCCTGGGCTGCTACGGATCGGTCGACGGTCTCTCGCCGTCGATCGACGCGCTCGCAGACGACTCCGTGCTCTTCGAGGCCTGTGTGACGCCGGAGCCTCTGACGCGGCCGGCGGCGGCGACCCTCTTCACCGGTCTCTATCCCATGTCGCACGGCGTCGACACGAACACGAAGTCGCTGCCGGGCGAGATCACAACGCTCGCCGAGCTGCTGCGTGACCGCGGCTACGCGACCGGCGCGTTCGCGGCGGCCACAGTTCTCTCGAGTTACTACGGGACCGATCAGGGGTTCGACACGTACGTCGAGCCGACCGAAACACCATGGACCCTGCACAGGGCGCTGGCTCTGAGACAGTTGGTCTCGGCGCTGGGCTATGCTCCGGTCGCGGCGATCGAGCTTCCGGCCGACATGATGACCGACCGGGCGGCAACGTGGATCGAGGCCAACCACGGCAGGCCGTTCTTCGCATACGTTCACTACTTCGATCCGCACTGGCCGTACGAGCCGCCGCCGGCGTTCGACTTCGCTGCAGAGGCCGGACTGGCCGATGTTCCTGTTCCCTACGATGATCCGCAGGACCGGTTCCGCACGGATTTCGAGATGCCGCGGGACTTCCTCATGCGCGAGTGGTTGCGCTATCAGGGCGAGATCCGGTTCATGGACCGGGAGGTCGGTAGGCTGTTCGATGAACTCGACCGGCTGGGACTCCGGGACGACACGATCGTCGTTCTCGTGTCCGATCACGGCGAGGGATTCGAGCACCAGTTCTACTTCGCCCACGGGAACAGGCTCTACGATCAGCTCGTGGCCGTCGCCATGATGGTCCGGGTCCCCGGCGTCGAGCCGCGGAGGGTACCGACGCAGGTGACGCTGCTCGAGGTGTGTCCGACGATCCTCGGTCTGGTGGACGTCGATCCGCCTCCCGGCGTGCAGGGGCTCGATCTCTCGGCCGTCGTGCGGGACGGGGTGACTATGGAGGGCGATCTCCCGGCGTTCTGCCAGACGGACTTCGAGAACCCCAAACCGCTCTCTTCGAGAGTCTCGGTCGGGCTCCGCCTCCCGCCGTGGAAGTACATCGACTCGCCGGAGATCGAACTCGAGGAGCTGTACGATCTCGAGGCCGACCCCGCGGAGACGGTCAACCTGGCTGAAGAGCTGCCCGACGTCAGACGCGACATGTCCCGCAGGGTGACCGAGTGGCTGGCGACGACACAGACCAGAGCGGTCGAGGTTGAGCAACTCAGTCCGGAGCGTATCGAGGCGCTCCGGGCGCTCGGCTACCTCGAGTAGCCGCCGGCGGAGAACGGACGTCCCTCAGCGCTCTCGACCCGCTGCGCGCCTCCAGGCCTCGAGCAGGCCGTGCGCTGCCTCTTCGGGCTCCTTCTTCCCCATGTCGATGGTCAGCTCAGCGGGGGTCCTGGAGAACCACGTCACCTGGCGCTTGGCGAAGCGGCGCGTGTTCCTCTTGATCTCCTCGACCGCCTCCTCGAGCGCCCTCTCGCCTCTCACGACAGGGATGAGCTCGCGGTATCCGAGGGCGTTTGCCGCCGGCATGTCCTCTGCGAGTCTGCCTGATGCCAGAAGCCGATCGACCTCCTCAAGGAGACCCGCCTCGACCATGCGGTCCACCCGCAGCTCGATGCGGCGGTAGAGAAGCTCTCTGTCCATGGTGAGAAGCACGTACCACGGCCGGTAGCGCGGCTCGCGACGCCCCTCCCTCTGCCAGGCCGAGAGCGTCCGGCCCGTGGATTCGTGGACCTCGAGGGCCCGGACGACACGGACGGCGTCGTTCGGGTGCAGCCGATCCGCCGCGTCGGGGTCGACCGCGGCCAGCCGCTCGTGGAGGGCGCGGGGTCCGAGCCGCGCGGCATCCTCCTCCAATCTGGACCGAATGGCCTTGTCCCGCCCCGGCCCCTCGAAGAGACCCTCGAAGAGCGAGGTCACGTAGAAGCCCGTTCCTCCGACGACGATCGGAGTCAGATCCCGCCCGAACACGTCCTCGATGGCGTGCTCGGCGAGCGATGCGAACCTGGCGGCGTCGAAGCGCTCCGACGGTTCGGCGATGTCGATGAGATGATGGGGCGCAGCAGCTGTCTCGGCGGCGTCGGGCTTCGCCGTGCCGATGTCGAGACCGCGGTAGATCTGGCGTGAGTCGGCCGAGACGATCTCGCCGCGAAGCTCGCGCGCGACCGGCACGGCGACGCCTGTCTTCCCGACGGCCGTCGGCCCGACGATCGCCATGACCGTCCGACGCCTGTCGCGCGGGGTTCCGGTCATGTCCTCCCGAACCTCTTGTCGAGCTCCTCGAGCGTCATGCGCATGAAGGTCGGCCGGCCGTGCGGACACGAGTACGGAAGCTCGGTGGCGAACAGCTGATCGACAAGGGCGCGCATCTCCTCCTCCCGCAGCCTGTCACCGGCCTTGATGGCCGTCCGGCAGGCGAAGGTCCGCGCAATGCTCTCCACGTAGTCTCGCGTGCCGGACGCGCCTGAAGGCAGGGCGTTCAGGATGTCCTTGAGAACCGTTTCGTGCGCGAGGCGCGGGAAGGCCCCGGGAACGGACTCGATCATGACGGTCCTGCCGCTCATGGGTCTGACCGAGAACCCGAGCCTGCCTACGAGCCCGCTCACCTCCTCGAAGGCGCTCCATTCCTGCGGCGAGAGATCGACGGCGACCGGAAAAAGCAGCTGCTGGCCGGGCCCTTCCTCCGCGGCTCCGGTCAGGCGGCGCCTTGCCTCCTCGTAGACGACCCGTTCGTGAGCGGCGTGCTGGTCGAGCAGCAGAACGCCCTCTCTCGTCTGGACGAAGATGTACTGGTGGTGGAGCTGCCAGAACTTGACCTCCTCCAGAGGCCCGACCTCCCGGTCTTCGTCCGACGGGCGCCGTTCCTCGGTCTGCGTCGCGATGCCCTCGGCCATGTCGCGGGGCAGCGAGAGCTGTGCGGCGGGGATGCTGTTCTCCGCGCGCGGTCCGCTCCAGCCGCTGTCCGGACTTCCGTCCCTGACGCCGCCGAACCGCGGGGCGCTGTCGTGCGACATCAGCGTCTTCCTGACGGCCGCCTCGACCAGTCCGAAGATCCGTCGCGTGTCGCCGAACCGGACCTCCCGCTTCGTCGGGTGGACGTTGACGTCGACCAGCGCGGGGTCGATGTCGATGAGGAGAACGTAGACGGGGTGGCGGTCCCGCGGCAGGAGCTCGCCGTACCCGGCCCTCACAGCAGCGCCGACCAGGCGGCTGCCGATCGGGCGGCCGTTGACTGCGACGATCTGGAGCGCGCCGCGCGCTCTGGCGATGGAGGGCTTCCCGGCGAGGCCCGATACGGCGTAGCCTCCCTCGGACGCCGAGATCGGAAAGAGGTCGTCGACGAGCGACTGGCCGAGCACCTCGCCGACGCGGTCGCGCAGACCTCCGGACGGTCCTATGTTCATGGTGAGCTTGCCGTCGACCGCGACGTCGAACCGGACGGCCGGGTAGAGCACGGCGTACTCGGTCAGAAGCTCGACCACCTTCCGGGTCTCGACGCGGTCGCTTCTGAGGAACTTCCGCCGCGCGGGCGTGTTGAAGAACAGCGACGACACTTCGACGGTCGTCCCGGGCGCCCTGCCCGCGGGACGGACGTCTCTGAGCTCGCCCCCGACAACGCTCACCTCGGTCCCCTCGACGCTCCCCGGCTCGCACGTGACCACCCGGACCCTCGAGACCGAGGCGATCGACGGAAGCGCCTCCCCGCGGAAGCCGAGGGTCTCGACGACCTCGAGATCCTCCGGCCCCGAGAGTTTGCTCGTCGCATATCGCTTGAACGCGTCGACCGCGTCGTCGCGGTCCATACCGACGCCGTTGTCGCTCACGAGGATGAGATCGCTACCTCCGCCCTTGATCTCGATGCTGAGTTCGTCCGCGCCGGCGTCGATGGCGTTCTCGACGAGTTCCTTCACCACCGAGAACGGACCTTCGATGACCTCGCCGGCCGCGATCATGTTCGAGACGGCTTCCGAGAGCGTGCGGATCCTACGTGTCACTCTGGACCTCTTCCTTCAGCTTCCTGAGCCGGTCGAACGCCTCGAGCGGCGTCATCGACTCGAGATCGATGTCGGAGAGCTCTCTCTCGACCTGTGACGGCCGCCGCTCGAAGAGGGCGAGCTGCGGGCTCTCCGGTCCCAGCGGCCCGTGCTCGCCGGCGGCCAGACGCGGCATCTCGTCGACCCCGTACTGCGTCGATTCGAGGTTGCGGAGCACCTCGCCCGCGCGGGCTATCACCTCGTCTGGCACGCCCGCCAGACGCGCCACCTCGATGCCGTAGCTCTGATCGGCCGAGCCGGGCACAACCCTCCTCAGGAACGATATCGTATCGCCGGTCTCCCTGACCAGCACGTTCATGTTCCAGAGACGGGGCAGAACGTCGGCGAGCTCCGTGAGCTCGTGGTAGTGAGTGGCGAAGAGCGTCCTCGGACGACCCTGTTCCCGGTTGTGGAGGTGCTCCGTCACGGCCCACGCGATCGACAGGCCGTCGAACGTGCTCGTGCCGCGGCCGATCTCGTCGAGGAGCACGAGGCTCCGGTCGGTCGCGTTCCTCAGGATGTTGGCGGTCTCGCTCATCTCGACCAGGAACGTGCTGCGCCCCCTGGCCAGCGCGTCGGTCGCGCCGATGCGCGTGAACACGCGGTCGACGAGGCCGACGCGGGCCTCCCGGGCCGGGACGAAGGAGCCCAGCTGGGCCATGATCACGATGAGCGCGGTCTGGCGCAGGTAGGTCGATTTGCCTGCCATGTTCGGGCCCGTGATCAGGAGGATCTGTCGTTCGTCGACCGACAGGTCGAGGTCATTCGGGACGAAGCGCTCTCCGTGAAGCAGGCTCTCCACGACCGGATGCCGTCCCTCCTGCACAAGGAGCGAGCCCGACCGGTCGACCGAGGGGCGTACGAAGCGCGACTCTGCGGCCGACTCGGCGAGACCCGCGAGCACATCTATCCGGGCCAGCACGTTCGAGAGCTCCTGGATCCGCGGGGCCGATTCCGCGACGCGGCTTCTGATCCCCTCGAAGAGCTCGGCCTCGAGGCGGCTCATGTCCTCCTCGGCCGTCAGAACGGTCTCCTCGTGCTCCTTGAGCTCCGGCGTGACGAATCGCTCGGCGTTGACCAGCGTCTGCTTCCGGATGTAGTCATCCGGCACGGCTTCGAGATGGGTCTTCCTGATCTCGATGTAGTAGCCGAAGACTTTGTTGAACCCGATCTTGAGCGACGGGATGCCGGTCCTCTCGCGCTCCCGCGTCTGGAGTCGTCCGATCCATCCCTTGCCGTCCCGGGTGACGGTTCGGAGCCTGTCGAGCTCGTCGTCGAACCCCTCGCGGATGACGCCGCCGTCGCGGAGGGACGCCGGCGGACTGTCGGTGACCGCACCCGCGAGGAACCCCTCGACGTCGGCGACGTCGGGCAGGCTCGTACCGAGCGAGGCGACGGCCGGTCCCTTGGAGGCCGTGCAGGTCTCTGAGACCTGGGGCGCCAGCTCCAGACTGCGGCGGAGGTGCGCCAGGTCCCGCGGTGACGCGTGGCCGGACGCGACACGGCCGATCACCCTGGCGACGTCGCAGAGCTCGGACAGGATGCTCCTGAGGTTCTCGCGGAGGGCGGCGTCGTCCAGGAGCTCTTCGACCGCATCGTGGCGGGCGGAGATCCTGTCGACGTCCAGCAGAGGGTAGAGGATCCACTGCCTCAGGAGCCTCGCGCCCATCGCCGTCACAGTGCGATCGAGCACCGCGAAGAGGGTCGCCTCCTCGAGTCCCCGCTCCATAGGCTCGACGAGCTCGAGGTTCCGCTGCGTCGTCTCGTCGAGGACCATGTGCTCCGTTGCGCTCACGGAACGCATGGTCGTGATCTGCGTCAGATCCCGGCGCTTGAGGTCGCGCAGATACCTGATGGCGGCGCCGGCGGCCGCCACGCCGGACGGCATATCGGTGGCTCCGAAGCCGTCCAGATTGGCCACTCCGAAATGCTCTCTGAGCGCCGAGGCCGCCTCCTCCGGAGTGAACTCCCAGTCGGCCAGCCGCGTCACGGTGACGCCCCCGAGTTCGGAGAGTACAGCTCGGAGCGGCTCGCGCTCCGCCGCGGTCTCGGGGACGACGATCTCGGCGGCGTCCGCGCGGAGCACCTCCCTTCGGACGTCCCCCGGGGCGAGCTCCGTCAGCGAGAACTCGCCGGTCGAGAGGTCGACGCGCGCCATCCCGATCGTCGCTTCCGACGGCGCGACCGCCACGAGGTAGCTCGAGCGGCCGTCGTCGAGGAGTCCCTCACCCATGACGGTCCCGGGCGTGACGATCTCGGTGACCTCGCGCTTGACCAGGCCGCGCGCCTTCTTCGGGTCCTCGACCTGATCGCAGATGGCGACCTTGATACCGGCGGCGACGAGCCTGGCCAGGTAATTGTCGAGTGCGTGGTAGGGAATGCCGGCGAGGGGGATCGGGTTGTCGCTGCCCTTGTCCCGCGTGGTCAGCGCGATCCCCAGAATGTCCGAGGCGGTTTTCGCGTCCTCGAAGAACGTCTCGTAGAAGTCGCCCATCCGGAAGAGCAGGAGCGCGTCGCCGTGTTCCCCCTTGATCTTCCTGTACTGGCGCATCATGGGTGTCAGCTCGGCCATTCAGTGCCTCCGGCCGTCACCGGTTCACGCGAACCGCCCGGGCTGTCAGCGGGACTCGTTCGACGGCGATGTCGTGTCGGCTGATGCTGTGTCGGGCGGGGCCGGGCGGGAGAGCCGCTCCAGCGCCAGTGTTGCGTGGAAGGTCCCCGGGTACTCCTCGACCAGCGACGACAGCAGCTCGGTCGCCGCGGCATGGTCCCCGATCTGTGCCCGCGCCTCGGCGGCGCCTGAGAGCGCGAGCAGCCTCACATCGCCGTCGGGATACTCGGCCGCCACCTTCTCGAACGACCTGGCCGCCTCCTCGTGGCGTCCAAGCTCGAGGAGCGCCCTCGCCGCCCCGAGCTCGGCCCGGGGGCGGATCTCCTCCAGCGTGCCGGGGGCCTCCGCGATGGTCGTGAACGCGTCGAGCGCGGCAGAGCCGTCCCTGGCTGCCAGCAGGCTCTCCGCACGTCTGAACTCGGCGGCTCCGGGCCGGAAGGCCGGCGCAGACCGGTCGGCCCGGGCGTACTCCTCGGCAGCGGCCGTGTACCGGCCGCGGGCGAACAGCAGGTCGCCGCGCATCATATGCGCCGCCGCGATCTCCTCCGGTCTCCGCGCCGCATCCAGAGCTGCGTCGAGAAGCGTGGTCAGGGTGTCGACGTCGGCCGTCAGCCGGGCCAGCTCCAGGAGGACCGAGGCCTCCTCGGCCAGCCTGTCGTCCGATGCCGTCAGCTCCGACAGATACGTTCTGGCCTCATCGGGACGTCCCGAACGCTCGAGGGCGCGCGCTCTGGCCACGGCCTCACGCGCCGTCGGTTCCGCCGGGGACGACACGACGAGCGCCGCCACGAGAGCGGCGGCGACGAGACCTGTGACGCATGTCCGGATGTCAGCAGGCATCGATCCAAGCGCGGCAGGCGGGACAGCGCCACGCTCCTTCCTCGGTCGACGCGCCGCAGGTCGGGCAGGTCCTGCCGTCGGAGGCGAGACGTTCAAGCAGCTGGTCCGCTGCGCGGGCGGCCTCCTCGAAGCGCTCCTGGCGCACCAGGAGCTCGCTCAGGCGTCTGTGACCGGTGAGCGACTCGCCCTCGTGCTTCACGGCCTCCCGGGCGGTTCTGACCGCGTCGTCGATCGAGCCCTTACGCTCGAGCATCCTCGAGAGACCGATGAGCGCGTGCGTGCTCGTCGGCGCGCGGGTGACGACGTCCTCGTAGATCCCCATCATTCTGCCGAAGTCGCCGACCTCGAAGAACGCCTTCTCGAGTCTCTCGAACACGGTGAATGCGCACTCCGGCCGGTCGGTGACGATCTTCATCCAGTAGGCGATCGCGCGGTCCGTGTCGCCCTCGGCGGCGGCGATGTCCCCGAGGTGGACGTTCGCCAGCGCGGCACCTTCGGGGCTCTCCTTGAGCGCGGCTCTGAACTCGGAACGCGCCCGCGCCGTGTCGCCGGCCCTGAGAGCAAGCAGTGCGAGATGCGCGCGGTAGACACCGAGTTCCGGGCCGACGGCGCCGGTCTTCAGAAGCTCCTTGTGCGCCTCTCGTGCCCGCTCGTACTCCCCCGTCGCCTCGTAGGCATCGCGCGTCATCTCGATGATCTCGGGGTCGCTCCGGCTCGAGCGGTCGAGGGCCGCCACGCTCTCGAGGACCTCTCGCCAGCGGCTCTCCTGCCTGAGATCCAGGGCGAGGTTCCGCATGATCTCGTTCCGCACGGTCTTCGAGAGGCGGCGCTTGACGAGGAGCTCCCGGTGGACCTGAACTGCCTGGCGCGCCCGCCCCTGTTCCCGGAGCAGGTTCCCGAGCTTGATGTAGGCATCGACGTTCCTGGGATCCTCACGGACGGCGGCGGTCAGATGCCTGACTGCCTCCTCCCGGTCGCCCCGGATCATGGCATCGATGCCCAGCCGGTACGGGGTCGAATCCTCGAGGGCCGCGCGCGAGCGCCGCAGCGCCGCGATGCGCCACGCGAAGAGGATGATGGCCGCCGCGACGACGACCGCTGTCAGAGCGAACGCGTTCACCTCGTCCTCCAGAGCGCCTGCTAGACGTCGTCCTCCGCATCGGTCTCGATGCCGTCCAGCGAGATGTTCCTGAGACCGGCGATCTCCTGCTGAAGGTCCTTGTTCTCTCGCTGAAGCGCGCGCATGCGGCGGCGCAGCGTGACCTCGTGGAAGATCGAGACGAAGAACCAGACGACGGCACCGACGACGAACGCTTCGAAGAGCAGCAGGACCAGAGGCACGTCTTCGAACGTCAGCTCCGCGGTGCCGAGCGAGATAGTCGCTCTCTCACCGCTGTTGATCATGGCGAACCACGTGATGGCCACGACGAGGATGAGGATGAGGAGCATTCTCAGGACCCACACGGCTGGCACCTCCTGATCCTGAAGAGCTGGTGTGCTTTTTCGCGCCGGGCCCCGGGATCATCGGGCCCGCAGACTCCCGCAGTGTGCGGGCAGCGACAGTCTAGCAACGGTTCGAAACCGGTCGCAAGGGGTTTCTCCCGTCCGGCCGCCGTCTGACAGATCGCTGGTGCCGACCTCCGTGACGGACCGTCAGGCTGAACGGTCGCTCACGACGCCGCGAAGCGTCCATGCGGACGCCTCGCGAACGGTGACATCCACGAGCTCTCCGACGTCGGCCCGGCCGCTGAAGACGACGGCCTTGTTCTGACGGGTTCTTCCGAAGAGGACGTCGTTGTCCCGCTGACTCGGGCCCTCGCAGAGCACCTCGACCCGCTGACCGACGAGACCCTCGTTGATGCGCCAGGTGATGCCCTTCTGCAGCTCTATGATCCGCTCGAGGCGCGCTATCTTCTCCTCTTCCGGTACATCGTCCGCGAGGTCCGCAGCGGCGGTGCCTGACCGGACCGAGTAGCGGAACATGAAGGCGGAGTCGAAACGGACCTCCTCCATCAGGGAGACCGTCTCCTCGTAGTCGTCCGCGGTCTCTCCCGGGAACCCGACAATGATGTCGGTCGTCAGCGCGACATCGGGAACACGCTCGCGGATCGTGCGGACGAGCGCTCGATACCGTTCCCGATCGTATGAACGCCCCATCGAGGCGAGGACCCGGTCGGAGCCGGACTGGACCGGCAGGTGGATGTGTTCGCAGACGGCACCCGTCGAGGCGATCGTCTCGATGAGCTCGTCCGAGAGATCCTTGGGATGCGACGTGGCGAATCGCAGCCGTTCGAGTCCCGGGACGGCCGCGACGCGGCGGAGGAGCTCCGGGAAGTCCGCGTCTCCGTCGCGGTAGGAGTTGACGTTCTGCCCGAGGAGCGTGATGTCCTTCGTCCCGAGCGCGGTCAGGCGGCCGACCTCACGCAGGACCGAGTTCGCCGTGCGGCTCCTCTCGCGGCCGCGCACGAACGGGACGATGCAGTAGGTGCAGTAGTTGTCGCAGCCCCTCATCACAGCGACGAACTCTCTGATACCCGCCGTCACTGGCGCGTCGCGTTCGTCGTAGGGATCCCGGCGGTAGACCGGCGTCCAGAGGCACCGTTCGTCGCGCGCGGCCCGGAGAAGCTCGGGAAGACGGCCGTATCCGTCGGTACCGACGACCAGGTCGACCGGCGTCAGTTCGAAGAGCTCGGAACCCAGTCGCTGCGCCACGCACCCGACCACCGCGACGACGGCGTCCGGCGGGGCCAGCCCGCGCAGATGCCGGAGCCGCCCGAGGACGCGCATCTCGGCCCGTTCCCGGACGCTGCATGTGTTGACGACGACGGCGTCGGCCCGCTCCGGGCTCGAGACGAGACTGTGTCCATGGAGCCGGAGACTCTCGCGGATCAGCTTCGAGTCATACTCGTTCATCTGGCAGCCGTACGTCTCGATGTAGACCCGCACAGCGTCTCCTATCGCAGCGTGGACTCCAGGACGGCGCCCCGCGTCGCCTCGCCGTCGGCCTCTATGATCTCCACCTCGCCCAGGCGGTTTGCGAGCTCCGGGCCGCCCGGTGCGTCGATCCGGACGTAGTTCTCGGAGAGGCCCGTGGCGAGCCCGGGAGCCGGTCCCTCCCTGTCCTCGAACAGAACGCTGAGCTTCCTGCCGATGAGCGAACGGCGAAAGGACAGCGAACGGCGCCTCGAGAGCTCGCGCAGCTGTCTGCTCCTCCTCCGCTTCTCAACGCCGGGGACCTGGTCGCTCCTGCGCGCCGCTTCCGTGCCGGCGCGGGGCGAGTAGGAGAAGACGTGAAGATACGTGAACGGCAGGCTCTCGATGACCTCGACCGTCTCGGCGAAGTCCTCGTCGGTCTCGCCGGGAAACCCGACCATCACGTCGGCGCCGAAGCCGCAGAACGGGAGCTCGTCCGTTACGAGGCGAACGTTGTCGATGTAGGACGCGCTGTCGTAGCGCCGCCCCATCGCCTTCAGGACCCTGTCCGAGCCGCTCTGCAGCGGAATGTGGAGGTGCGGGCAGACCCTCTCCTCGCGCACGATGAGCTCCGCCAGATCGGGCAGGAGCTCCGTCGGCTCGACGGATCCGAGTCTGACGCGCTCGATGCCCTCGACGTCGACCACCTGTTCCACGAGGCGCGCGAGCGCCGAGCCCGCTTCGATCCCGTCCTCGAAGCAGCCGATGTGGACGCCTGTCAGGACGACCTCTCTGTATCCCGCGCCCGCCAGCCGAGCGACCTGGTCGAGGATCTCCGCCGTCGGACGACTCCTCGACGGGCCGCGCGCGTCGGGGACCGCGCAGTATGAGCAGCGATGGTCGCAGCCGTCCTGGATCTTGATGAACGCCCGCGTGTGTCCACGGAATGTCGAGACATCGTACCCATCACAGGAGGTGCTGACCGGCTCATGGTGGATGCGGTCGACCGGCCCTCCGTCGAGCAGCTCGGACACCAGCTCGACCAGTCTGTTCTTGGAGCCGTTGCCGACAATGAGCCTGACCTCGGGCATCCGGGCCAGAGAGCCGGGCTCGCGCTCCGCGTAGCAGCCGGTGGCAACCACGACGTCGCTCACTCGCGCTCCTCTCCGGAGCATCTGACGGGAGCGGTAGTCGCTTCGCGTCGTCACCGTGCACGTGTTGACGACGCAGACGTCGGCCCGGTCGCCGGACGGCACGACGCGGAACCCGGCCCGTTCGAACCCGTCCGCCAGCCCCTCGCTCTCGTACTGGTTGAGCTTGCATCCGACCGTCGTCAGCGAGACGGTCGGCCGTCGTCGGCGGTCCATCGCGCTTCGTTTCCTCTCAAAGGCGCGGGGGGACCCGAGTGCGAGTCCCCCCGATCCTGTCTCATCGACCCACACGCGCGGGGGCGATGTCCCCCGGACTACAGGGTCTTCTTCTCTTCCTCGGGTTTCTCTTCGGAATCGCCCTCAGGCTTCTCTTCCTCGGGCTTCTCCTCGGAGTCGTCCTCAGGCTTCTCGTCTTCGGGCTTCTCCTCGGAATCGCCCTCAGGCTTCTCCTCGGGCTTCTTCTCGGCTTCGCCCTCAGACTTCTCCTCGGGCTTCTCGTCGGCCTCGCCCTCAGACTTCTCCTCGGGCTTCTCCTCGGAATCGCCCTCAGACTTCTCCTCGGGCTTCTCCTCGGAATCGCCCTCAGGCTTCTCCTCGGGCTTCTCCTCGGAATCGCCCTCAGGCTTCTCCTCGGGCTTCTCCTCGGCTTCGCCCTCAGGCTTCTCGTCCTCGGGCTTCTCTTCGGAGTCGCCCTCAGGCTTCTCGTCCTCGGGCTTCTCTTCGGAGTCGCCCTCAGACTTCTCCTCGGGCTTCTTCCCGCTGTCGTCGGCCTTCTCCTCGCCCTCACTCGGCTCGAGGAGCTCGGAGCGCACCTCGTGCGCCGCGATGTACTCCTGAAGCGTCTCCTCGGGCTGCTTCTCCATGTAGGTCTTGACCGACAGGACGATCCGCCGGTTTTCAGGCGAGACCTCGATCACCTCGAGCGGTATCGTGTCGCCCGGAGCGAAGCGCGCCTCGACCCGCGAGATATCGGGCAGGGCCAGATGTGACATCGGCACGAAGCCCTCGATGTCCTCGGGGATCTCCACGACGATGCCGGATTTGTGGATGCGGGAGACCTTTCCGTCCACGTGCGTTCCGACAGCGTACTTCTCGGCGATCTCGGGCCAGGGATTCTCCTGGCACTGCTTGATGCCCAGGGAGATCCTGTGTCGGTCCTTGTCGATCCCGAGGACCATGACCTCGACCTTTTCGCCGCGGTGCACGACCTCGCTCGGATGCTTGATCCGCTTCGTCCAGGACATGTCGGAGATGTGGACGAGACCGTCCATGCCCTCCTCAAGCTGGACGAACGCGCCGAAGTCCGTGAGGTTCCGGACGCGTCCCTCGATCCGTGTTCCGACGGGGTACTTCGTGTCGAGGTCCTGCCAGGGATCGCTCTCCGTCCGCTTGAGCGACAGGGAGATCTTCTCCTCCGGCTTGTTGACGTTCAGGACCTTCACCTCGACGATGTCACCGATGCCCAGTATCTTCGAGGGGTGACGGATGTGCTGCGTCCACGACATCTCGGAGATGTGGACCAGTCCCTCGACACCCTCCTTGAGCTCGATGAACGCGCCGTAATCGGTGATCGACACGACCTTCCCGCGGACCTTCGAGTTGACCGGGAACTCGTCCTCGACGTTCTCCCACGGGTACTCCATGAGCTGCTTCAGACCGAGCGAGATGCGCTCCCGTTCAGGGTCGAACGAGAGGACCTTGACGGTCAGTTCGTCGCCGATGGCCACGAGCTCTGAGGGATGCCGGATGCGTCCCCAGCTCATGTCGGTGATGTGAAGCAGTCCGTCGATGCCGCCCAGGTCCACGAAGGCGCCGAAGTCCGTGATGTTCTTCACGACGCCCTGTCTGGTCTGTCCGACCTCGAGTTCCTTGAGGAGCTCTTCCTTCATGCTCTGGCGCTCGTCTTCGAGCACGACGCGGCGCGAGATGACGATATTCCGGCGGCGCTTGTTGACCTTGAGGATGCGGAAGCGGAGCCTCTTCCCGAGCATGTCCTCGAGGTTCGGGATCCTCCTGAGCGCGACCTGCGAGCCCGGCAGGAACGCCTCGACGCCGAACAGGTCGACCTTGAGGCCGCCCTTGATCCTGCGCTTCGGCACGCCCTCGACGATCGACTGGTCGTCGTGCGCTTCCTTGATCTTGTCCCAGACCTGCAGGAAGTCGGCCTTGCGCTTCGAGACGCGTACCTCGCCGTCCTGGTCCTCGGTCGCCTCGAGCAGCACGCTGATCTCGTCGCCCGGCTTGATCTCGTCGGGCTCCGTGAACTCCTCGATCGGGATCCGGCCCTCGGACTTGAAGCCGATGTCGACCATCACCTCGTTCTCGTTGACCGAGAGCACGCGGCCCTTCACGAGCTCACCCTCGTCGATCGAGCGGAGGGTCGACTCGTACATCTCGGCCATTGCCTCGTACTCTTCGCGCGTGTAGCCGAGCTCCTCGAGCTCATCGTCCGAGACCTCGATGGCCGTCGTGACCTTCTCGGCCGCTTCCAGCGCCTCGTCGGGGAGCTCGTCGGGCGTCGCGACGGCGCTCTCGATGGCCTCAGGATCCTGCACGGCCGTCTCCGTCGCTGTCTCCTGCGTCTCGGTGCCGCTCTCCGCAGAAGCGGTCTCGGCCGTCGTGTCGTCCTGCCTCGGCTCGGCCGGCTCGTCCGTCTTCGCGGTCTCCGTGCCTGCCGTCGCGTCCTCGTTCGTCGTGTCCTGTGACTCGATTCTGTCCTTGTCCTCGACCATCCTGCCTGTTCACTCCTCTCGAAACGTCAACTGCTGCCGACTGAGGGCGGCGTTCCTCCTCCGGTTCCTCCGGAGGCCATGGCGCTCTCGACCGCGCACACCAGTTCATCGATGATCCACTGCGGTGTCGATGCGCCTCCCGTTATCCCAACGGTCCCGGCGTCCTCGAGCCACGAGGGCTGGAACTCGTCGGCCGTCTCTATGTGATAAGCGCGCGAGCCCGCCTCGCGACAGAGCTCCCATAGACGCCTTGTGTTGGCACTGTTCCTTCCGCCGACGACCAGCATCACGTCGGCACGCTTCGCCAGTTCGAGCGCGTTCGCCTGTCGCTCGAACGTCGCCTCGCAGATCGTGTTGTACACCCTGACCTCGGGCGCGACCGCCAGCAGAGCCTCGACGACCGAGCGCAGTCGCTCCGGCGGCTGCGTCGTCTGACAGACGACACCAACGCGCTCCGCCCCATCGATGCCGGCGAGGCCGCCCGGCCCGTCGACCACGAGCGCCTGCTTCTCCAGACTGCCGGTGATGGAGAGGACCTCCGGATGGTCCTCCTCTCCAACCACGACGACGAGGTAGCCCTCCTGCTCCAGCTCCTTGGCCCGGTCCTGCACCTGCTTGACGAACGGGCACGTGGCATCGACGATCGTGAGACCCTTGCGTCGCGCCTCCTCGAGAACCGACGCCGGCAGGCCGTGCGATCTGACCACCAGCGTCCCGGTCTCGATCTCGTCCAGGTCGTTGACGACCCGGAGTCCCTCCTCCTCGAGCCTCTCGACGACCTGCGGGTTGTGAATGATCGGCCCGAGCGTGACGACCCGCCCGTCTCCGCCTCTCGCCGCCTCGAAGGCGAGCCGGAGCGCACGCTTGACGCCGAAACAGAACCCCGCGCCGGGAGCGACCTCGACCGTCATACCGTCACCGTACCCGTTGCCAGCTCCCGGATGGCCGCCATCACCTCTTCGGCGAGAGCCCTGTAGTCGCCGTCCTCTCGCGGGGCGATCGGCCGTCCGTACCTCACAAGGAGCAGTCTCTTCCTTCTGAAGGCCACGGCGAGGTCCCTCGAGCCGGTGATCCAGACCGGGACCATCGCAGCACCCGCGGCCGCAGCCACCCAGGCCGCGCCGGGACGTCCTTTCCCGAGCCGTCCGTCCCTGCTCCGCGTTCCCTCCGGGAACATCAGCATCACGCCGCCCCGCTCGAGGACCGAGACGGCCCGTCTGAGCGCCCGCCTGTCGGACGCGCCGCGCCGGACGGGGATGGCGTTGTATGTCCTGATGAGCCATCCCAGGAACGGATTACGGAAGAGCTCCTCCTTCGCGAGGAAGTGCGTCTCCCGAGGGCATCCGAGTCCGACGAGCAGCGGATCCCAGCCCGAGATGTGATTGCTTGCCAGAAGGACCGGACCGTCCCCCGGGATGCCGCCGCTGCCCTCGGTTCTGAAGCCCCAGAGCAGCTTCGCAAGCAATCGCGCGAGCGTCCAGCCGATCCTGTAGTGGAACCTCACGTCTCGAGCGCTCCGTCGGCGTTCCGGGGTCTCGAGGAGCCGCGCTCGACGGCCAGCTCGATGACCCGTTCCACCTGATCCTTGATT
>WJMD01000109.1 GCA_014728125.1 Candidatus Effluviviaceae Genus V sp. | reverse complement strand
TTCGCCCGGATGCAGACGGACGGCGAGCGCTTTGACAGAAAGGTCCTTCTGATCAGGTGAGTCGCCGGGCCGGCCACCCTTGAAGGTCAGCCGGACGGTCCGGACGTCGGTCGCCGCGACAGCAGCACGTTCCGTGCTTCAGGAGCCCTCACCACCGTTCCGAACGCCAGTGCCTCCGAAGCACGCCGCCAGGGCGGACCGACAGCGACTCAATCGCGGGACGGGGGCGTCGAGCCCACGGCGCCCCCGCGCCCGAAGCAGAGAGAGGAAGAGGATCCCAGAGTTCCGCTCCCCACGGAAGACGCCGCTGGCCGGGCCCCTCGCCGAAGTCATCCAAGAGCCTGGCAGCCTGAGTGGACACGAGCAGGGGCCGGTCGGCGGCCTGAACACGAAGGGGGAAGACGAGCGTGATACTGAGACGACTGGCTACGACAGCGCTGCTGATCTGCGTTGCGATGGCACTCTCCTCGACGGCGAGCGCGCGCGACCTCCGGTGGGAGACGTGGGGGCAGCACGCGGTCGCCGGCAGCGCGTCCGAGGGGACGCACGTGTGGATCACCCGCGGCCTCTTCGATCGCGGCCGGGAGCTCGGCATGGGCCGCTGGGGCTCAGCCGGGGCGGCCATGGCACTGATGGCCGTGTGGGAGGTCTACGAGGTCAAGAGCATGGACTCGCTCGGTGTGTCGGTGCAGGACCTCGCGGCCAACACCGCCGGGGTCGTCACCGGACTCGTCGGCCTTGACGTCAACTACCGGTACGTCACGTTCGCCGACCCTCCCTACGACGAGGAACACCCGTGGCTCAACGTGCCGTGCATTCCCCGGAACGACATGAGCTACTGTCTCGAGGTCGAGCACGAAGGATGGGCGCTCGGCTACAGATTCGTCGGCCAGCCCGGTGACATCGCGATCGGGACGACGGCGATGCCCGTCCATGCGGCGGAGAGCGGCGACCTCGAGACCATCCCCTACATCGGCAGGAACTGGGAGAACGGGTGGCACGCGGCCGTCGGCATGTCGACTGTCGACTCGACGCCCGTCGCGGGCGGCGGATACCGCTTCGTGTCGGGCATCCTCGGAATCGACGTCACGGGCCTCGTCTCGCGCGAGGGCCTCGGCGTCGGTGCCGGCGTCTTCGTCGGATACGACGGCATCTTCTAGAGCGTTTGCGCGGGGGAAAGGCCGGACCGAGAAGCGCCGGGCGCATGTGCGCCCGGCGCTTGGTGTCTTGCTGCGAGTTCGAGCCTCGGTGCTACTTCGCCGCGTCGGCGATCCGCTTTTCGAGGATCTCGATGTGCTCGTCGATGGCCTCCGGTCCGGCGATGTCGCCGTGCCCGGGGACGATGGTCTCGATCTCGAACTTCTTGAGCTTCTCGAGTCCGGCGACCCACTTCCTCCACTCTCTGGCGTCGCCGAACATCGTCACCGGGCCGGCCTTCGTGTTGATGGCGTCGCCGGCGAAGAGGATCCTCGAGGCGGGATGATAGACGACGAGTTCGGAAGGCGTGTGGCCCGGGAGGTGGACGATCGTGACCTCCTCGCCGTTGATGGCGAGCGATACCTCCTCGCCGACGTGCCTGTGCGGCGAGACGGGATGGACGTTCCCGATGATCTTCCGGCACTCCGACTCGGTGATCTTGAGAAAAGCGCAGAGCATCTCCTGGTAGTTCCCGGCGCCGAGGTGTTTCCGCATCTCCGCCATCTGTGACGAGAACGACTTGTGCGCGTAGATGAGCGCGTGGCGGTCGTCGAAGAAGCTCGTGGCGAAGCAGTGATCCAGATGGTGGTGCGTGAGGATCAGGTAGACCATCTCGCGCCCGGGGGCGCGCATCTGTGCGTAATCCCAGATGTAGCGGGCCTGCGCCTCCGTCTGTCCCGCGTTGATGACGACCATCGTCCTCGGCGTGATGACGATGCCGACGTTCGCCGCGTGGATGTCCGGGAGCGTCTCCATATCGAGGAACGCATGGACGCCGTTGTGGAAGTCGATCGTACGAGGCGTTCCGAGCCCTGGTCGCTGCATGGCTTCACCCCCAGAGGGACGCGCTCTGCTGGTCGGGTTCCTTGAAATCCAAACGTCTGCGTGTCGGGTGTTCGAAGGTACGTTCCGGCTCAGGCGGACTGTCGGCCGGCCGCTGTTTCCTCGGCTGCGGCCTCAGTGCCTCGCGACTCGCGATGGCGTCAGCCGACGAAGATCGGTCGCTCGGAGAGGCGGCGCGGGACGTTGAGCGGCCGCGTCGGCTTGCCCGCGACACTCTCCGCGATCTCCTCGATGAGCGCATCGAGCGAGTAGGATCGCTGCTCGCCCCCGCGAACGCGGACCGTGAGCTCGTCGCTCTCGATCTCCTGGTCGCCGACGACGAGGACGTAGGGTATCCAGCGGCGGCCCGCATCGCGGATCTTCTTTCCGACCGACATGTCGCGGTCGTCGAAGTCGGCCCGGAAGGGGATCTTCTCGACGAGTTCCTCGCAGTAGGCATTGTGGCGCTCGGCGACCGGGATGACGCGGACCTGCGTCGGGGCGAGCCACAGCGGCAGTACCGGCGACTGGCCCTTCTTCATCCGGATCGCCTGCTGCTCGAGAAGGTCGCCGATGACCCGCTCGATGGATCCCGAGATCGAGGTGTGCATGAGGACCGGGTGCTTCCTCTCGCCGTCCTCGTCGACGTACTCGATCTCGAAACGTTCCGTGTTCTCGACGTCGATCTGGACGGTCGAGAGACACGACGCCTTCTTCTGCGCGTCGACGAAGTTGAACTCGAGCTTGGCGACGAAATAGAAGAAGCGCTCGTCCCAGATCTCTACGAGAACCGGCTTGTCCGCGCGCTTCACGATCTCGTCGGCGAAGGCCGGGTCCTCGTCGAGGAAGGACCGGACGAACCGGACCGCCACCTCGTAGTCGAGCTCGAAGTCGTCCATGCAGCGCATCGAGAGCTCCATCTGCCTCAGGAACTCCTCGCGCGCCTGGTCGAGGTCCTTCGCCAGCGTGTGGAGATCGGGCATGGTGAACGTGCGGAGCCTGCGAAGTCCCGCCAGCTCGCCCGACTGCTCGCGGCGGAACGAGTAGTGGCTGATCTCGAAGAGCCTCGAGGGCAGCATGCGGTGCGAGAGCTGCATGTCGTGCTGCATGAGGTACTGCCCGAAGCACGCCGCGAAGCGGAGGAAGTACTCCTTCGTGTCGGAGAGCAGCACGTACTGCCGCGCCGGGAACCGGTTGAGGTAGCTCATGAGGTTCGGGTGCTGGTAGTCGTACATGATCGGCGTCTCGACGCGCATGGCGCCGTACTCCGACAGCAGGTTCCCCACGTGCTCCTCGGCGAGGATCTTGACCAGCTCGCCCTCGGGGTACCAGCGGAAGTTCCCGGGGTCG